>NZ_LZHR01000040.1:0-1539 GCF_001690675.1 Gilliamella sp. Occ4-3 | reverse complement strand
TTATTATATATTTACAAATATTTTAATAAATAAGGAGTATTAAGTGTTAAGTAAAGCAATTAATTCATGGCTTGATGGCTATAGAAAAATGTTTCGTTATAAAGGACGTTCAACTCGTAGTGAGTTTGGATTTTTTATTCTTATTCAATGTATATTAGTATGGTTCTCTTTTGTACTGCTATTCAGTATGGACAAAATATTACCAAGTACTATATTAGGAATCTGTGTAATGTTAATTTTTATCGTTACTTTTCTTACAATATTGTCTTACAATGTTAGACGATTACATGATATAGGTACAAGCGGTCTGTGGTGTTTTGTTTATCTTCTCTGTCCAGGAGCTATAATAGGTGCATCTTTAATAATAAAACCAACTTCAGGAGAAAACCAATACGGACCTAACCCAAGAATATTGTCAAATTAGTAAAATACTCCTTCACTCCGCATGGTGAAGGGAGTACAGTTTTCCCTATATTCAGCTCTTTGTTCTTAACTATTTTATCTACCCCTCTTATTCTCAGTTTTAACATAACTTTCAACTAACATTTTAATGATTATAAATATCCTATTTTTAGTACAAAACTAACGTAGATAATGATATTGTTTATTTTCGTGTTTTATATTCAATAAACCTGGATTCAAACATGAAGTGCAATTTTAAACACGGTGGAGTGAAGAAAGTAGAAAGGTGATTTATACTAGCACCTTCGCACCACCACAGTTTGGAGATTGCTATGTATGATCCTCGCCAAAAAAGTGGACAAAAGTCGCCTCTATGATATAAACAAAAATTATAGGAGACAAATATCATGGTTAAAAAATTTAGTATTGAATTTAAACAACAATCAGTGGATTATGCGTGTAAATGCCCCAAACTTAGTACACAACTCACGTAGAAAATTAAGCTGCTTGTTTTAGTGTTTTATACTCAATCGGTGTCATGTTATTTAATGCCTCATGCGGTCTTTCGGTGTTATAAATCGTTAGCCATTCTTCGGTTATTTTCCTTGCTTGTGCTAAGTTGTTAAAAAGATATAAATCGAGTACTTCAGTACGATAGGTACGATTAAATCGTTCAATATAGCCATTTTGATAAGGGCTACCAGGCTGGATATAATCAATGGTTATATTATGTGATTTAGCCCAGTTTATAAAGGTTTTTCCTGTAAATTCTGGCCCATTATCGACCCGTATTTTTAATGGATATCCATGATATTCAGCCAGTTTATCTAAGTAACGGGTAATCCTTCCTGCTGGTAAACTTACTGCAATATCAATCCCTAGCGCCTCACGATTAAAGTCATCGATAACATTGAATGTCCTAAAGCGACGTTGATTACGGCTACTATCACTCATAAAATCCATTGACCAACATTCACCTTGTTTATTAGGCACCAATAGCTTTTCCGGGCATCGTGGAGGAATGCGTTTTTTTCGTTTTACTCTGAGATTAAGCTTTAATTCACAATACACCCGATAAACACGCTTATGGTTCCATTGATAGCCGAGCTTTCTGATACGATTAAAGCATTTAGGAAA
>NZ_LZHR01000039.1:0-495 GCF_001690675.1 Gilliamella sp. Occ4-3 | reverse complement strand
GATATGTACCCCTATACCATTCATTATCTTGAAGGGGAAATAGATCCTAACGATCCTTATGACAAAATCGCTGCTAATAACGAACTTAACTTAAAACTATCCCTTTATGCCAAAGAGGGATTATTTACCGAAGAGCTGGTCGGTCACGATGGCGACAAGCCACTATACCGCTATAATTTAACGGATGAAGGACGTAAATATCTTAGTAAAAAATGGGGGGGAACAAATTTCTGCTTTGGAAAAGTGGTGGTTGAAAAAATTGATGAGGTTGATGATCAAATGCAAGGGATGAGAATGGTGACTTTTTATTACCATATGGAAAACGTCCCAAACTGGATAAAAAATAAGGATATTTATAGCTTGTATCCTGGCTATGGCGGTTTAGAGGAAGCCGTATTGGGGGAGAGCACTATAGGCGTACATTATTACAGTTTTGGGCCTGATGGTGAGCTACGTTTGACGGGCGGCCAGAGTGGCGGATATGTTTTATAAATG
>NZ_LZHR01000038.1:0-1189 GCF_001690675.1 Gilliamella sp. Occ4-3 | reverse complement strand
GGCGTACATTATTACAGTTTTGGGCCTGATGGTGAGCTACGTTTGACGGGCGGCCAGAGTGGCGGATATGTTTTATAAATGTAAATCATGGGGTTATTAATAGGCAATAATCATGACAAAAAAACTAACCATCATTGCATTACTCATCAGTAGCGCACTAATTATATTTTTACTAAAAAGTTGTAATAATTACCTTTATAAAGACCGCATACAGGAAGAAAATGATCGTATTAACCCTACTGGTAATAGAGCGGTTTGCCTGCGGGTGGGTAAAATTTATCAGGATATGTACCCCTATACCATTCATTATCTTGAAGGGGAAATAGATCCTAACGATCCTTATGACAAAATCGCTGCTAATAACGAACTTAACTTAAAACTATCCCTTTATGCCAAAGAGGGATTATTTACCGAAGAGCTGGTCGGTCACGATGGCGACAAGCCACTATACCGCTATAATTTAACGGATGAAGGACGTAAATATCTTAGTAAAAAATGGGGGGGAACAAATTTCTGTTTTGGCAAAGTGGTGGTTGAAAAAATTGATAGGGTTGATGATCAAATGCAAGGGATAAGAATGGTGATTTTTTATTACCATATGGAAAACGTGCCAAACTGGATAAAAAATAAAGATATTTATAGTCTATATAAAGGCTATGGTGGTTTAGAGAAAGCCGTATTGGGGGGGAGTCCTAGGGGCGTACATTATTACAGTTTTGGGCCTGATGGTGAGCTACGTTTGACGGGCGGCCAGAGTGGCGGATATGTTTTATAAATGTAAATCATGGGGTTATTAATAGGCAATAATCATGACAAAAAAACTAACCATCATTGCATTACTCATCAGTAGCGCACTAATTATATTTTTACTAAAAAGTTGTAATAATTACATGTATAAAGACCGCATACAGGAAGAAAATGATCGTATTAACCCTACCGGTAATAGAGCGGTTTGTCTTGCTGTGGGCGAGCTGTATGCAGATATGTACCCCTATACCATTCATTATCTTGAAGGGGAAATAGATCCTAACGATCCTTATGACAAAATTAAGCAAAATAAAAGACTTAACTTAAAACTATCCCTTTATGCCAAAGAGGGATTATTTACCGAAGAGCTGGTCGGTCACGATGGCGACAAGCCACTATACCGCTATAATTTAACGGATGAAGGGCGTAAATATCTTGATAA
>NZ_LZHR01000037.1:0-1904 GCF_001690675.1 Gilliamella sp. Occ4-3 | reverse complement strand
AAAGGAATTATGCCAGTATGGTATCACTGGCATTTATGTTAATGTGGCTGCCAATGTATTGTTGAGTAATTTATGTACAGCAAAGATCAACAGCCCCTAATAACTTTTGGATCAAACTTAATTTGTACCGCTTCGATGTGCCCTGTTGTGCCTGAGCAAACTTGCTGATAGGTTGGATTGATAACATTCCCCCCAGTATATCCTGCTACAATACTAATAACCCCTTCATACTGATCAAAGGGTTTAACCATACACCAAAAACAACCACCAGCAAATGTTGCTTGTTCATATTGTTGCATAATAACCTCCCACTTAATATGTTAAACAATTCTTCTATTTATTGCTTAACTTCAGCATAATCATTAACACTAAAATACACTGCTTTAAATTAGCATACTACTTGAAAATGTTTAAAAAAACACCATATCATTGGTCAACTATTTCAGTTATAGAAGGATTCATTTATGGCAAGTGGATGGGCGTCTGACGATGCCGTTAATCAACAAATCGAAGGCACTATTGCTGATGCCATCGAAAACGCAAGAAGACAACTCAATCACGGTACAATTAGTGCTCATTTTTGTATTGAATGTGGAGAGCCTATTATAGAAGCCAGAAGGTCAGCATTGCCTGGCGTACAATATTGTTTGTCTTGCCAACAAGAAATCGATAAACAATTAGCTAAAACATCAAGTCTATATAATCGTCGTGGCAGCAAAGATAGCCAACTACGTTAATTTGAAGATACATTTTTAACCAATTGAGCTAAAAGATGGGTGGATTATTACCCACCCTAAGATACAAACAATAGTTATTTTTTACCTTCACGAACAGCGTCATAAGGATAAACAATTAATTTATTATCAAACCATTCAGCACAAAAAATATCTTCTAATTTTTCATAACCTTGTTTTGCAATTTCTTGTTTAACCCAATTTTCATCTTTTTTAAGTTGTTCTAAATTGTCATGGCTAATACCGCCATTTTCGATGATTAGCACGGCAATATCTTTATCACCTTTTTTGATAACAGTTAACGAACCATTTAATTCATACCAAACCTCTTTTAACTCATCAAAAGAAGCTATGCCTTGTATATTGACTAAGGTTTCAAAATCCCTTACTGGTAAGTTGGCTTTAACAAAATTATCCGTTATTAAATGCCCATTTTTAACAAGTTGGATTGGTTCGCCATCTATAGCATCGCGTAAACGTGAGTTTTTAGATTTGATAAATCGAATTAAAACAAGTAAGCCAGCCCAAATAGCCACTAATCCAGCCGATTCCCAAGAAGATACTGTCGGACTAAGTAAGGCCCCCCCAACCAACGCACCAATAACCATACTACCAACCTGATCAAGCTGTGACATAGGTGCTATTTGGCTTTTACCCGATAACTTCACATAAACAAGTAAAATAATTAAAGCTAATAAAAATTTTGGTGCCATTTCTAATAAATACATTTCCTTTCTCCAAGCTAAACAAAATATGTTGAACTACAATTCCAAATGCAGAATCAATAGAAACTTCTGTATCGAAACGGGTAATAATTTATGTAAAACTGGTATAATTTTTGTTTGATTAATGATCAATACGGTTCTATTTTCATGACTAAAACAAAGTATGATTATTAATATAATTTATTGATTGTATTTTACTCTAAAATTCACACAAATTATAAGATTATTACTTTGATTGCGATAACTAATTTCTATTATGCAATGTTGTAAATCGGTGTGTTTTAAGTTTGAAATGAAGGTAAAATATTTACCCACAAAAACAATCAAAAAGTATATATTTCCAGTTAAAAAGGATAATAACAAATGCAACTAATAATCGAAGAATCGGAAAAACAATTATCTTTTGAAGAAATTGAAGAATTTAGCAACTATTTTGATAAAGAAA
>NZ_LZHR01000036.1:0-1828 GCF_001690675.1 Gilliamella sp. Occ4-3 | reverse complement strand
TCCCCTAAAATAGTACAGCAAAAAAGTAGAAAATTATCTATGATAAAAGTAAAAGGGGATTTAATTATGAAAAAAATGACTGAACATCAAATCGTCGCTATTTTAAAAGAAGCTGAAGCAGGTATTCCTGTCAAGGAACTCTGCCGTAAATATGGCATGGGTAATTCAACTTTTTATAAATGGCGGGAAAAATACGGCGGAATGGAAACTTCGGATATCAAACGCTTAAAAGAGCTGGAGGCTGAAAACCGCAAACTTAAGCAGATGTTTGCCGAGCTTAGCTTAAAATCACAGCTTCAGGAAGAAATCATAAAAAAGCTTTAGTGCCCACAAAGGCACGTAAAACGTGGGCACAGCAACTACAACAAAATCATTCAGTTACTATTGCTATGAGTTGTGCCATTGTTGGCTTAAGCCGTTGTGCTTACTATTATCAACCTAAGTTACAGGATGATTCGGTGATTGTTTCGGTATTGAATGCTATCACAGACCGGCATTTACGCTGGGGCTTTCCTAAATGCTTTAATCGTATCAGAAAGCTCGGCTATCAATGGAACCATAAGCGTGTTTATCGGGTGTATTGTGAATTAAAGCTTAATCTCAGAGTAAAACGAAAAAAACGCATTCCTCCACGATGCCCGGAAAAGCTATTGGTGCCTAATAAACAAGGTGAATGTTGGTCAATGGATTTTATGAGTGATAGTAGCCGTAATCAACGTCGCTTTAGGACATTCAATGTCATCGATGACTTTAATCGTGAGGCGTTAGGTATTGATATTGCAGTAAGTTTACCAGCAGGAAGGATTACCCGTTACTTAGATAAACTGGCCGAATATCATGGATATCCATTAAAAATACGGGTCGATAATGGGCCAGAATTTACAGGAAAAACCTTTATAAACTGGGCTAAATCACATAATATAACCATTGATTATATCCAGCCTGGTAGCCCTTATCAAAATGGCTATATTGACCGATTTAATCGTACCTATCGTACTGAAGTACTCGATTTATATCTTTTTAACAACTTAGCACAAGCAAGGAAAATAACCGAAGAATGGCTAACGATTTATAACACCGAAAGACCGCATGAGGCATTAAATAACATGACACCGATTGAGTATAAAACACTGAAACAGGCAGCATGATTTTCTACGTGAGTTGTGTACTAAGTTTGGTGTATTTACAAACTCACAATACACCCAATAAACACGTTTGCAACTCTATTTATAGCGAGCTTTCCGATACAATAAAAAATTTCGGCCCCCCAGCGTAAATGTTTTTCAGCTATATCACTTAATATCAAAATAATCATTGAATCATCCAATAATTTAGTTGGATAATAGTAAGTACAACGACTTAATACCACAATAGCGTGACTGATAGTAATTGATTTACAAGGATAATTATGGGACATTTTATCTTTAGAAAAATCTAAGATATATTCAATTTTGATGGTACACTTAATGAATAATAAAAAAATCCACAGTAGCAAAAAGAAAGAACCCGAATTGTTGAAATGAACTTACATATAAAAAATAAAATGTTACAAAATAAAGATGATTCAATTAAAGATACTTTTTGCTATTTATTATTTGAGATAGGTTTTTTTCATGCCAATCTAATTGAAATTACAATAAAAAATGCAGAAGAATATCTATATCTAGTTAAAAATGATATTGATATAAAAAACCTTTTAATTTGGATTTGTCAATGTGTAGACCAATGTTTCATTTCTCACCATGATAAGGATGATTATTATACTATAAAAAACTATTCTTCTGAAATTGAAAGCAAATGGAATAATGGCTGGAAACCAAGAATACAA
>NZ_LZHR01000035.1:0-16206 GCF_001690675.1 Gilliamella sp. Occ4-3 | reverse complement strand
CAATGGAAGTGTTTAAAACAGAAAGATAACAGTAAAAATAAAACGTTTTGCCGTAATATTAAAGGTGAAATAAAACGATTAACAAAATGCCCGATGCCCGATGCCCGATGCCCGATGCCCGATGCCCGATGCCCGATGCCCGATGCCCGATGCCCGATGCCCGATGCCCGATGCCCGATGCCCGATGCCCGATGCCCGATGCCCGATTAAGTCCATATTTTATCATAACTTTATTATTCCTCATACTTATTTTCTTAAATTTATTGTTATAAAATAAACAGTTAATGTTGTTTTTAGTAATTTTAGCATAAAGTAGTATATAACTATGCTACTCTATTTTAGAATAAAAACTTCATTTTTCATCTACTTTTTTGTAAAGTTTTGTTAAGCTCCTTCTTTAATAAAAGATCATCCATTTCTCTAAATTTTTTAATAATATAAGATAATGAATCTATTACTTAAAATCACATATTTGCTTATTAATATTAAAACTTAATCATTAACCTTTACAAAAACATAATTAATACTTTCTATATTTTTGTATATCACTATTTTAGATCCTAACAATAGCGAATAGACAACATCCATGACTTAATAGCATTTTTTTGCTATAGTAAACACCATTTTATTTAATCTATAAGAGTTATAAGCTATGGAATCTATACCTAATTGCCCTGTTTGCCAATCTGAACACACTTATCATGATGGCAGCTTTTGTGTTTGCCCTGAATGCGCCCACGAATGGGATCCAAACGAAGCTGTGTCTTCTGATGTTGGATTACAGGTAAAAGATAGCAATGGTAATTTACTTGCTGATGGCGACGATATTATTTTGATTAAGGATCTAAAATTGAAAGGATCTTCAACAGTGCTAAAAAAAGGTGCTAAAGCCAAAGGCATTCGTTTAGTCGAAGGTGATCACGAAATCGATTGTAAAATTGACGGTATGAAAATAATGCTTAAAGCCTGTTTTGTAAAAAAAGCTTAGTTAATTATTTTATTAATGCTGATTTTATCAGCATTAATCTGTTTAGTTTTAATTAATATAATCTATCATACAATAAAAATGCTTAGTTAGATCATTATTTTTATTTAAGCATTCATTATCTTTTTTATAGAAATTTATTTTAAATCAATATTATAGAATAGTAACCTCACTCAATATCTACAAAAAGCAAGTCAAGTTGAATAGGTAAATTAAATACGACTGTGTGATCAATTTATATCACCGAGTTAAATACCATAAGATACTAGAAATTCGCTCAAACATTTGTTCAAAAATAAATTCAGTAAATGCGGGTAGTGTTGTAATTAAATAAGTTAGCATGATTAGCCCTAAAAATAGGGTCGCTGGATAACCAACCACAAATATAGATAGCTGTGGCGTCATTCTATTAAGTAGTCCTAATGATATATTGATGATTAATAGCAATGTCATTAAAGGAAGCGCTAACATGATCGCGTTGATAAATAATAGTTTGCTGACTTCAATTAATGCTAAGTATCCATTCGCTTGTAATGGCATTACTGCAATCGGAATAATATCAAAACTATTTGATATGCCGTATAACAACCATAAATGGCCATCAAGACTGAGAAATATTAATAAAGCAATGATGTTAATTAAGCGTGATAATACTGATGTAGATGGACCGCCAATAGGGTCAAAAAAGGTCGCCATTCCTAGCCCCATTTGCATCCCAATTAATTCTCCTGAAAATCGCACTGTCATAAATGACAACTGCATGGTAAAACCAATAAGTATTCCAATCATTATTTGTTGTGCAATAATCCATATTCCTATAAATGAGTATATTTTTATATTGTCATCAATATGTGGATGTGGCAGTACAATCGTAGTGAGTAGCGCTAGGCCAATTTTAACTCGATTAGGCGTTTCCTTTTCGCCAAAAATGGGCGCTACCATGATCAACGCTAAGATACGAACAAAAGGGAAAAAATAGTCCCTAATCCAAGAAAAGAAATCGATATTAAATAAATTGTTGATATCAAATTCCATTACATTTAACGGGTTAAGTTAGGAATATCTGTAATAACGGTTTGGATATAGTCGATCATGGTTGATAGCATTGATGGACCCAATATTATTAAAACCACAATGACCACTATGATCTTGGGAATAAATGATAATGTCATTTCGTTAATTTGCGTCGCAGCTTGTAATAAGCTAATGATTAACCCTGTTACTAATGCGGCTAATAATAACGGTCCAGCTAATGATGCCGCAACTTTTATCGCTTGTATGGCTAACGTGCTGATATATTCAGATGACATAGTGCGACTCAACTAAAAAAGCTTTGTGCTAATGATCCAAGTAATAAATGCCAACCATCAGCCAAGACAAATAACATTAATTTGAATGGTAATGATACTGTCGCTGGTGGCACCATCATCATTCCTAATGCCATAAGCGTGCTTGCTACCACTAGATCAATTACTAAGAATGGAATAAAAATTGTAAAACCAATTTGAAACGCTGTTTTTAATTCACTCACCACAAAAGCAGGAACTAATACTTTTAGGGGAACTTCTTCACGTGTTTGAATGTCGTTTTGATGAGACATGTTAACAAATAACGCTAGGTCATTTTCTCGCGTTTGGGTAAGCATAAATTCTTGTAATGGTTTAGTTGCTTTTGTTAATCCTTCTTGCATGGTGATTTGATTTTGTGAATATGGCACATACGCTTCTTGATAAATTTTATCAATGACTGGCGACATAATAAAAAAAGTCATAAAAAGCGAAATTCCCAAAATAACTTGATTCGGCGGTGCCGATTGCGTACCTAGGGCATTACGTAACAGACCTAACACAATGATGATTCGTGTAAAGCTGGTCATCAATAATAATATTGCTGGTATAAAAGTGAGCAATGTTAAAAAGACTAATGTTTCAACTGGTAACGACCAATTTTGCCCACCAGTTAGGAGCTGATTTATGTTAGTTAAAGATGAAGTTTCAGCATAGCTAGATAAGCTAAATAGCAATAAACTTAGCAAAATAGTTAAATTTAACCGCACTTGTTGTTACTCCTTTTTCACTTTTAAAGCGGATTGTAATATCTGTTGAAATGCGTTAATTTTCGTAAGATTTTTATCTGCTCCATTTTGCGAAAGTAACACTTTGGTTCTTTCTTCATTGATGGTATGTAACAATGTCATTTGTTGAGGAGTAACACCTACCACTAATAATTGGTTATCAACGTGAATAACCATAATACGTTCTTTAGGATTAATGTTATATGTGGCTTTGACATCAATCCATTGTTCGGTCGTTTTTTTCCAACCCATTCGTTTTGCGAGCCATCCTAGCAATAAAATAAAACCGATGATCACAATAAGAGTTAATCCCATTGACGATCCAATTTCAGTATAAATATTTAAATCAGAAGACGATGGCGATAAGGTATTAGTATTGGTTACACCAACCGTAGGTTGAACCAAATTAGGTTGCTTTATTGTCATTAACGGCTTAATCTTCTTACACGCTCTGATGGAGTAATAATATCGGTGATACGCACACCATAGTTATCGCCAACTACCACAATTTCGCCTTGAGCTATTAAATAACCATTAATTAATATATCTAATGGTTCTCCTGCAAGCCCATCTAATGCAATTACCGAACCTTGGGTTAGATTTAATAGATCTTTAATAGCTATTTTGGTTCGACCAAGTTCTACGCTTAAATCAACAGGTATATCTAATATAAGATTAATATCTTGCTTTTTATCTTTTGTTTGTTGCGGAGATAATGTTTCAAAAATAGCCTCTTTAGTGATGAGTTCATCATTCATTACTTTTTCTTCTTGGTCTTCGTCGTTATTTGGTATAATGTCAGTCATTGAACACTCCCTCATTCAGTTGTTCTATCACAGGATTAATGACCTGTTCTACTTGAATTGCATACTGTTTATTTACTTTACCGTAATGGCCTTTTAATACCGGTACACCGCCAACTGTTACATCTATATTTGTTGGTTTTTCAATTGTTAAAATATCATCAACTTTTAACGCTAACAGCTTTTCAACGGTTGTATGAATATGGGTAAAATTGGCAACTAATTCGACAGATGATTGTTTAATTCCAGTGGTTAATGAACTCATCCAAATATTATCATCTTGATAAGTCTGTTCTTCGATAGGTGGCTTTATTAGCAACTCTTTGATTGGTTCAACCATAGAATAAGGGATACAAATGCAAAATGTTGCTTTGCTATGACCCACTTCGACTTTGAAGTTTGTTGTTAGCACGACATCATCAGGCGAACTGGTAATGTTGGTAAATTTGCTTTGCATTTCAGAGCGAATATATTCAGTTTCAATTGGGTATACATCAGCCCATGCATTTTGATAAATAACTAATGCTAATTCTAATACTCGTTTTATGATTTGCTGTTCGGTGTGGGTAAATTCTCGTCCTTGTGTTTTTATTTTAGTTGTATGCCCGTCTCCCCCAAATAATGAATCAACGATAATAAAGACTAATTCAGGCGAAAATGAAAATAAGCTTGAACCTCTTAATGGGTTAAGATGAACTAAATTTAAATGGTTTTCTGATGAAATATCAGAAAACTCCTCAAATGTTTGTGGTTCAATATGCGATGCAACTACATCGGCATTGCGACGCAATCGATTAAATAGCCCAATTCTAAACTGACGAGCAAAACGTTCATTAATGATTTCTAATGCGGTTAATCGTTCAGGAATAAAGCGATGTTTTACCGATAAATCATAAGGTTTAACATCAACCTTTTTACCAGAAGGTAACGAAAAAGAAGAAACATCAATACTGCTATCTTCACCATCGTTAACAAAACTATCAGATAGTTGTTCTGCAGCACTATTTTCATTTAAATCTGTTGTGGGCTCTATCTTATCGGGCATAGTAATCACCGTATAATAAAATCAGTAAATAGAACTTCATCAACTTTTACCCAATGTTTTGCGTCATATTGTCTTGATAAGGTATTTTTTATCTGCTCTTGTAAATCGATCTTCCCCGATTCTTGCTTTAGTTTGTTAACATGCTGTTTTGAAGTTAAAAGTAGTACGTCACTTCTTACTTCAGGTAAATAATCTAATAACACCGTTCTTTGATCTTCATCAGCGATACGCAAAACTATTCCAATATAAATAATTTTATTAGTTTCGATATTATCTTCTGAGACAGGTAATGAAATAGTAAACGGTTTTAATGTTAAAAATACCGGTGACGTAACTTCGGGTTCTTCTTGTGCTTTAGTTGTACTTTGTGAGTGATTTTGAAACCACAAATAGGCCGCAACACTTATCGCTAACAACGTAATAAGAATAAGAATCAGATTTAAAACACTTACTTTTTTTTTCGTGGTAGGCATATTTATTCTTGTCTCTATAAATTTAAAAAGATTTATAACCCATTAATTAGGTATAGTTACAAGAATAATAAATCATATTTTTTAAATTGATTTGAAGAATAGGCAACAAAACATTACCTATTTAAACGTTTCAATTGATTTAAAACATAAAATTGCTCAAAAAATAATAATCTTATTAGTTAAGCAAATATACTAAGTCTAGATTTAATTGATCGACTTTCAACTAGAGATTGCTCAATACTATCGTCTATTACATCAAGTGATACGACTTTCTGGGTTTGATTGCTTTTTGTTTGTTGCGGTGTATCAGATTGTTTTGAATCATTCATCATTGAAAAATCACCGATATTTGTTTGCTCTAGTGTAATACCTTGATCTTCTAATGATGTTCTTAAAAAAGGTAAAGCCGATTCTAACATACCTTTAACAGCACTATGTGCAGCCATCATATGAAGATTCATTTTATCATCATTCATTGCAAGCTTAATGTACATTGAGCCTAACTCTTGTGGATGTAATTTTATTTCGGCAGTTTGAATACCTTGACGATTAAACATGATAATTTGTTCAGTTAATGAAGTTTGCCACTGCATAATATTTTGTGTAGGTAAATTTATTGTCGCTGATCTTGCGCTAATACTAGTTTGTGATAATAGCTGGTTTTGTCCATTGGTATTGGCTAACAAAAATGGCTCTTGATTAGTAGCCATTTGTCCTTCATCATCGTAATTATTTATTAATTGGACTTGATTCATCACTACTTTCTGCATAAATTCACTAGCTTTATGCGATTCATTTTTTGAGTTAGCAAAATTATTAATATTATCTTTAATATTTGTCGTTCCTTTATCCACAGGTTTAGTTTTTATTCCTGTTTGTGATGTTACTTTATTAATTAAATCTTCACTGTCATAAATAGAAGTAAGTAAATGTGTTGCTTGCTCATCGATTACCACTTCTGATGATCCACCGAATAAATTAACATTTAATGTTTCAGTATTTTGATCTATTTTTATATCACTATCTTGTGCTATTGGTGTTTGTATATTAAAGGGATAAATTTCCGTAATTAACATTTCAACATTATGATCATTATCTTCTTGCGCATCATCAATACCTTTTAATTTGGCATTAACTGTTTTTTTATTATGTTCGGTTTGATTTTCACTTTGTTGTAATAATTGTTGAAAGCAATCATTACCATTATTCGTTAAATCGGTTTCAACAAGATCTGATTGATGAGAAACAGTAGGGTTCAATCCATTGATAAGATTAACATTCATTTAATACTCTCCTTGCTAATTGTAACTGCGCAAATTCATCTGTCAGTTTTTGCTGTAACCGATTTTGTCGTTGCAAATATTGGTTATACTGCTTATTTAATAGTGTGGTATATGTGTTTAAGCTTTTTTGTGATTGATTAAGCTGATTTGTAATTTGCTTTTGTTTAATATCTAACGATAACAATAGTTTTTTTTGTTGCTCAATACCTTGTTCAATTGAAGCAATAAACGATTTAAAATTGTTTAACTCGCTACCTTTAATACCTTCAAATAAGGCATTATTTAATTTTTGTTGATATTCAACATAATAATTATTTAAAACATTTAGCTGTGATTGTGCATTTTGATGATTTTCATTTGCTTTTTTTAGTTTTATCAAGTTATCGTCTACCGACTTTTGCGCCAATTTTTTTAATGTTGAAAATGCAAGTTGCGAAGGATTTTTATTCATTATGATATTTCCCTAACGAGCTAATTGTGGCTCAACAATGGCCGCTAATTGTTGATAAGCGTCTTGATAACAGCAATGTTCATTAATACCTTGTTGTAAAAATTTTTGCATAGCAGGATATAGCGTTATTGCTCTGTCTAATAATGGATCTGTGCCAGATACATAAGCACCAACATTAATCAAATCACGGTTTCGTTGAAAACTTGAAAATAATTGTTTAAATAATCTAGATTTTTTTTCATCTTCAGGGGCAGTAAGATCTGTCATTACGCGACTGATTGAAGCCTCAATATCAATAGCTGGATAATGTCCTGATTCAGCAAGAGATCGAGATAAAACAATGTGTCCATCTAAAATTGCTCGGGCCGAATCTGCAATCGGATCTTGTTGATCATCACCTTCGGTTAATACCGTATAAAATGCAGTAATTGAGCCTTTCCCTTCTTCATCATTGCCAGCTCTTTCAACTAATGCGGGTAACTTTGCAAAGACTGATGGAGGATAACCTTTAGTTGCTGGGGGTTCACCAATTGCTAAAGCAATCTCTCGTTGTGCCATAGCATAACGAGTTAAAGAGTCCATAATCAATAAAACGTTAAAGCCTTTATCACGAAAGTTTTCAGCAATTTTTGTTGCATATGCCGCTCCTTGTAAGCGTAATAATGGCGAAACATCCGCTGGTGCTGCTATAACAACCGCTCGAGCCAATCCTTCTTCACCTAAAATATTTTCGATAAAGTCTTTAACTTCTCGACCTCGTTCACCAATCAAACCGACAACAATAATATCCGCTTGCGTATAACGAACCATCATGCCTAGTAAGACACTTTTACCAACCCCTGATCCAGCAAATAAGCCCATTCGTTGCCCTTTGCCAACGGTTAGCAAGGCATTTATAGCTCTAACACCAACATCAAGAACCTGATGAACAGGAGTCCGTTGTAGTGGATTAAGGGATTTATTGGCTAATCCAGCATACTCAATATGCTCAGGTAATGGTTTGTCATCTAAGGGGTTTCCCATAGCATCAACCACTCGACCTAATAATCCCATTCCCATAGGTAATACTTTATGGTTAAAATGTGTTAGATCATATTGCTTAGTATAGACTCGAGCCCCTAATAAAATACCGTCAGTTGATTCAAATGGCATTAAATAAAGTGTTTTATCACTAAATCCAACTACCTCACACTCAACAGGCTCAATTCGACCATCGGTTTGTCGTTCAACCAAGCAGTTAGATCCCAAAGGTAACTTTAGTCCAATAGCTTCTAGCACAAGTCCCGATGCTTTAATCAATCTTCCATATTGGCGAATTAGTGATAGTGATTCAAGTTGTTGTGTAGCTTGGTCAATTTTATTTAGCCACTTTGCAGAATATCTCACGTTAATGATTGTCCTCTTTTAGGCTATCAGACATTATTTGCCAGTGTTGCTCGATATTTGCATCAATTTCATTAGTTTCGGTAAATATCTTGCATCCACCCTGTTCTACGTTAGGATCGGCAATAAGTTGCCAATGATATTGACTGATTTCATCATTCAGCATGGGTTCTAACCACAGTAAATCAGCTGGATTTAGGTGCAATGCAATAGGTTCAGACAAAACTGAGCACTGTTCAACTAATGTTTTTATGGTATATATAAGCTGTTTTTGCTTAGCTTTTGGTATCGTGCCTACTGTTTTTTGCGCAGCAATCAATGCTAAATCAAGCAGTTTAGGAACAATTAATTCATCAATTTCGTTGATCGAATTTTGAAAATTGGTTATTAAATTAGCTATAGCTTGAACGGCATTTAATTTTTCTTCATTAAGTTGTTGTTCAATGAACTGGCGCCCTTCTTGCTCACCAATTTGATATCCTTCATCATAACCAGTCTGTTTACCTACATTGAAACCTTCTTGTTGACCTAAATTAAAACCGTCCTGATAAGCCTGCTTTTTTACCTCTTCTTTTAACTGCTCTAACTGTTGTGCCTGATTTAACTCTGGTTCAATTACAACATTATCTATCTCGGTAGCAGTTAGTTCTGTTTCAGGCTCATCAGTTTCAACATTTATAGCAACTTCATTTTTACTTAATTTCGGTAATTCGGGTAAAGAGAAATCTTGAAAACTTAATGGTTCCCAATTTAATCTATCTGGCCGATTACACATATTCATCATCACCGCTACTTAGGATCACTTCACCACTTTCTGCTAATCGACGAGCAATAGCCAGTATTTTTTTCTGTTCAGTTTCAACTTGAGATAAACGTACAGGAGGTCGATTTTCTAAATCTTCACGTAAGATAGATGCCGCTCGCTGTGACATGTTACTCAATAGTTTTTCTCGTAATTCAACTGATGCACCTTTCAACGCAATTATTAATATTTCATTATCGACTTCTTTAAGTAAGCGTTGAATACTTCTATCATCCACTTCAACAAGATTTTCAAATAAGAACATTTCATCAATAATTTTTTGGGTTAACTCGCCATCATAATCACGCAATGCATTAATAACTTGCTCTTCTTGCTGCGTTTTCATTAAGTTAATAATTTCTGCCGCAGTACGTATACCACCAAGATTATTAAGTTTGATATTTTGACCATGTAGTAAAGTCGATAATGAAGTTGAGAGTAATTGAAGTGCAGAAGGCTCTACTCCTCCAAAAGTTGCAATACGTAACATGACATCGTTTCGTAATTCATCATCAAATAGATTTAGAATTTCTGCCGCTAAATCACGATTTAGATGAACTAAAATAGTTGCAATAATTTGTGGATGTTCTTTTTTGACCAAATCAACTGCTCTTGTAGCATCGACATAGTTGAGCATTTCAAGACCATCGGTTGCTTCTTCTTTTCCTGTTTCTAATAATTCATCCAGTAAACGTTCGGCTTTTTCACTACCAAGAGATCGACCCAATATTGAACGTAAGTAACCATCTGGATCGGTATTTAAAACAGCGCATTCTTCAAGAGCAACTTGGCACTCATTAAGTATACCTTTCAACTGTTCTTGAGAAAATTGAGGTAATGACATCATCGCACTACTAATTTGTTGCACTTCTTTATGGTTAAGATGTTGCATAACTTGTGCCGCTAACCCTTCACCTAACACCATTAAAATCGCAGCTACTTTTTGAGATTCACTTAATATCATTGCTCAGTGTCCTCCTTATTTATCCAATTACGAATAATTAGTGCCATTACACGCGGTTCTTTTTCAACAATTTTCCGTATATGCTGTTGTTGTTGCGTATTATCTTCAAATATTTTTTGCTGTTGTTTACTGTGAGCTTTATAATCTAACTTATCGTCTACGGTAGATTGAGAAACTAATGATTCTCCATTATCAATAAAGAATTTGCGTTGTAATTTTATCCATACCGAACGTAAAACCTTACGCCACGCAAACCATAAAATAATAATATAAATTAGATACTTAATTACTGTTTTAGCAGAATCATAAAATTCAGGAGTTTTCCAAAATGCCATATTATCGTTGTCATCAAGTGTTTGATCGGTAAATTTCAAATTTGCAACAGTCAAGCTATCACCACGTAAATCAGAAAACCCCATTGCCTGACGGGCTAATGCTTCAATATTTTTCAGTTCATCACTATCTAGTTTTACCCATTGTTCAGTTATGGAAGATGACTTGTCATTGTCATTATCACTGTCAATATCCTCAGATTTAACATTATCTGGCTCGGTTGTAACGAATTTATAATTCACCAAAACAGCAACCGATAAACGTTTAATACGACCTTCAGGTATTTGACTGTGTATAACCTTTCTATTTACTTCAAAATTAACGGTATTATTTGATTGCAAGCTGTAATTTCCTTGCTTATCGTGTTTTTCAGTCGATTCTTGTTCATCGATTGGCGCGCTAGATGCAGGTACAGGTTGATTAGACAACGCTCCTGGCACACCACCTACACCATAGCTTTTAGCTGATTGACGATTTTCTACTTGTTGCTTACTGCGAATAGTTTGATTAGCAATATCACTATTAGGATCATAAGTTTCTGATGTTGATTCTTGTCGACTGAAATCAATATCAGCATTCACTTGTACCTTGACATTATTTTTACCCAAAATTGGCGTGATAATTTTTTCTACTCGTTCACGAATATTATTTTCAATTCGCTCACCAAATTCGAGTTGAGCAACATTTGTGTTTCTATCACGATAACCTTCACCAGTTAACAGGTGACCATGCTGATCGATAATGGTCACTTTATCTGCTTGTAATTCTGGCACACTACTGGAAATTAAATGGATAATGGCATCGATTTGACCTTGTGATAACGATCGCCCAGGAAATAACGTTAACGCCACCGATGCTGAAGGAGATTTCCTTTCCCTGACAAATAAAGAAGGTTTAGGCATCGCTAAATGCACTCTAGCATCATCAATACTACTGATGATGGATATTGTTCGGGATAATTCGCCTTCTAAAGCTCGTTGATAATTTATTTGTTCATTGAATTGGCTCATACCAAAACTTTCTTTGTCGAGCAATTCAAAACCAACTGCCCCACCTTTTGGTAAACCCTGCTGAGCAATACGTAATCGGGTATCGTAAACTTTATCTTGCGGAATTAAGATTGTGGAACCAGAAGACGAAAATTGATAAGGAATATTCATCTTATCAAGCTGGCTAATAATTTCACCACCATCTTTATCATTTAAATTACTGAATAAAACTGCATAAGACTCATCTTTAGCCCATAAATAAATAAAACTAATAATGGCTATTATAATTACAGCTGCAATTAACAATGCCATTTTGGTGTTTTGTTTTAGTTGATTTATAAAAGGCAACTTATTTAATATTGATTCACCTTTATTATTGACTGTTTGACTAGCCATTGGCACCCTGACTCTAAACTATTTAGATTAACTCTGTTCGTTATTATCCATGTATTTAAAAAATTCAATGGCGAGAAAAGCGTGCACTTTTTCCCTTACTTATACCCTTTGTTTTTTTATTTATATGTTAAATTTAGCCATACAGTAATAAAAGAGCTAAAAAGCAGTTATAAAAATGAATACAATCAATACATTCAATCCAATTGAGCTAACTGATTTAAATAAATCAATGTCAATATCGCCAAAAACGCATTTTGCAGATAAAAACTTTGTTTCAGAATTAAAAACCGCTTTAGATAACATCAGTCAAATACAAATACAGGCAAATAATGAAGCAAAAGCTTTTGAAATGGGAGATGCAAATATTTCATTGAATGAGGTAATGGTTAATATGCAAAAGTCATCGGTTTCATTGCAGTTTGGTATTCAAGTACGCAATAAACTAGTTGCTGCTTATCAAGAAATTATGAATATGAATGTTTAATTAATGACATCAAATATAATTCCTATATTCTAAATTTTGCATTTTACTTTTACAGATAACCATTCATTCTGGTCTAAATGCGATAATCAACTCATCACACGATTCAAGTTTAAAATAAGCATCGGTCATATTTTTGATGCTTGTTTCCCTACTAAATATA
Organism: Gilliamella sp. Occ4-3; assembly: GCF_001690675.1. NCBI lineage: Bacteria > Pseudomonadati > Pseudomonadota > Gammaproteobacteria > Orbales > Orbaceae > Gilliamella > Gilliamella sp. Occ4-3. The sequence goes on along the minus strand of NZ_LZHR01000035.1, from coordinate 3,581 downwards.
TTATTTTTGTTATCAACTGATGGTAAAAAAACTTTACCATTTTTACTGTACTATTAAAAAAAATAACGACATAATGCCGTCATTTAATAAAAATAATCAATTAAATACATAAGGGATTCAAAGTGATAACACTAAAAAAGACCTATATTTCTTTAAATGAACAGCGTCTCAATTACCCAACATTAGGGCAACTCATTGTTCTGACAACATCGCTTGATGGTTTTTCTATAACTGAGGCTATTTGTTATCAAAAGAAGCTTGTGATTTCTGCTAAATTTTATCCTCAAAACAAGTACGATTATAAAGTTATATATGTCGTAATTGATCTGGATAAAAAAAACACGCATTATTATCATGAATCAGATGGAATTAACCCCCAATTTTTTGTCAGCCCTACTGGTAAGTATTATGTGTCTATTGATGTATACCATCCAGATAAAGATTTAGGTATTATGCTTCCATTATTTGATAGAGAAAATATCACCTATCCAAAGCCCAAACGTCCTATTGTCGGCGATTTTAAGGGAATATGTCATGATTTTTCTATTTTCCATTATGTTGATCTTTTTTCAGAGACAAAACCAGATAAATTGATTGCAGTTGAATTTAAAAATGATGATATAAAAAAAACCTATACCAATAAAATTCCGCTTCCAAAACATAACAAACTTTTTATTGATTCTTTGAATAATCAAATACATCTACTTGCTTGTGTTGACAATGGTTGGTTACATCGTCAAATTGATGAAATGGGGAGCGATTTACAATCAAGAAATATAAACATAGGAAAACGTTTTTTTCTAACTTGCGTATTGAATTTAAGTTTTACTTATACATCAAGTATCTTAGGTATTGATGAAAAAGGTAAGTTTTATTTAATCAATATTTCACCCGAAGGAAAAATAGAACAAAATTTATTGTTTGATATGGAAAGGCTAATTTATTCTATTTGGGAACCGATAAAAGTTGCTGCAGAAACGTTTGTTATTCGATTCACTGATGAAATCGGTAATGGTTGGATTACAATTCAAAATAATCAGGTGATCGAAGCCTTTTCTCAAGAAACCGTAGGTTGCTATATAAACTTGCACACAAAAGAAGTTTTTAAATTATCTACAAAAGAATTAATCATTAGTGAGATCGTCAAAACCAAAGATGCCAATTATACTGTTGTTTTTTACGGAAAAGAAGAAGACAATCACTCAAAAAACAAAGAGTTAATTATTTTAAATCGCAATATTGATTAAGGCTGTTTAACGGAATGCTTGGTTGGTTCCTATCGATGAATAAGATTCAAACAAAGCATCCACAAACTTACATTATACTGGCAATTTTTTGATAGCAACCAATTTTAGTTTGATAATCGGCATGCTTACCAATCAACTCTCTAAGCTGAGAATGACGAGCAATCATTAATTGGGTTAACTGCTGCTGATAACTAAGTATATTTTTGATATACATTCGAATCATGTCTTGATGTTGCAATGGTAAGTTTTCAATTTTTGAAAAATCATCAACCAACATAATACCTTTCGATAATTGAAGGTATTTTGCCTGCCAACTCAACAATAAGTCCCATTTTTCATTCTGTGCATTAACCAACATTTGTTCCACAACATAGTTGAATTGTTCGTATTGTTCTAATAAGTTATTTCCTTGCATAATCATCCTTTTTTACTTAGCTATCTCACGCCACGACTCAGCAATATTGTTAAGTAAATCGAAACAAGTCTGTAATTTTTCTTGATCATTATGTAAATTAGCCAATAACAATTGTTGGCTAATATAGTGATATAAACGATCTAAATTTTCGGCAATTTCACCGCCTTTTTCTAAATCTAGACAGCTTTTAAGACCATTATCAACAATATTAATCGCTTTAGAAATTGCGTTACCTTTACCAACAATATTGCCTTTTTGAATATATAAGCTAGCCAATTTAATGGCGTTAAGTGCACCATCAAATAATAAGACAATCAATTGATGGGGAGACGCTTGACTAATACGTGTTTCTAAATTCACTTGCTCGTAAGCATGAGATCCCATTTTATACATTACTATTCTCTATTTTTTTAAATTTGCCATCATATCAAATTGGGTAGTTAAATAATTACTCATACTATCTAATGAGTTGATTAAAATATCCAATTTAGTAAATTGAACTCGGTAACGCTCAATAGTTTGCTCAATAGAACTACTTACTTGTTCATGCCGTTTATCTAATGATTTTAAGGTAGAATTTAAGCCATTGGTTGCTGAATCAATCATGCCATCACTATCAATAAACCCTCTCACTTTGGAAAAAATTTCATTAGCAATACCCGTTGTTTTACCATCACCAGTAAATAATATTGCCACCGCTTCACTGTTTTCACTGAGTGCTTTTTGTAGCTCGCTTTCTTTAATCGTTAACATGCCATTTTTGTCCATGTTAATGCCGATTTGAGCTAAAACAGAAAATTCTCCGTCTTGCCCTTTGGCAAATATTGAGCGGATACTTTGATCTATATTACGTAATGTTGAATCCCCAATAAGTGGACCATTATTGCTATTTAGTTCTTTTGAATTTGTCTCTTCTGCGGTGAATTTTGTTAATGTTGATATTGTTGTTTGTAATTGATTAAATGCCTCGACCCATTCTTTAATGGCTTCTTCCACTTTTTCATTATCCGCTGTTATAGCAAGGTTCTGACTAATTGTTGTGGTCTGTTTTAATGTAATATCCACACCTTGAACTACATCTTTAACAGTATTAGAATTACTGGTTATGGCAATACCATTAAACGAAAATTTAGCATCTTGCGCTTTTGCAACTTCAGTCATATAACTATTGCTGGATTGATTAATATCAAATCCAATAACATTATTTAACATTTCGTCATCTGATGAAATAGAAGTAATGCTTTGTTGTTCACCTGTTTCTTTCGATGTGATGACTAATTGATAACCATCTGCTCCAGAACGAATAATGGCAGCATTCATTGTTGAAGGGCTGGTTGTTCCATCTTCATTAGTAACTTTGGCATTATTAATGGCATTTGCTATTGATTGCAAAGATGTCTCATCCTGAGATAAGGTTACATCAAGTTTTTGACCATTCGCTTGTTCAATAGTAATAGTTCGCGTTTGGTTATCATTACCTAACTTAGCATTTTTATCATTAATCGTCGATGTAGCAATACCATGAGATGTCGCTAATTGATCAACTGTCACTGTATAATTACCTAATGCTGCTTTGCTATTTGCTTTTACCGAAAAATAATTGTCATTTCCTGTTGCTATTCGACTTTGAAAAAGCTCTTTTTTTTGAAGTTTTTCCGTTGCAGTATTAAATGTTGTTAATGCACTTTTTAATTTACCAAAACCACTAATTTTCGCATTAATTGCTTTTTGTTGCGTTGTAATTGGGGTTAAACGTGTTTTTTCAGCCACTTCTAGTTGATCTAAAATACCATTAAGATCGATTCCAGAACCAATGCCTAATGCGCTCATTGCCATGATTTAATCTACCTATAACAATTATTCAATATTGTTTATATCGGCTGACAATTAAAAAAATTTAGTCTTCTTTTAAATATTTA
>NZ_LZHR01000034.1:0-15954 GCF_001690675.1 Gilliamella sp. Occ4-3 | reverse complement strand
TTATTCATGACTGTTACTATAAAACGAGGAAGCAGGCTAATAAAGCAGTATTTGAATATATTGAAATCTATTATAATCGGATACGCCGTCATTCAGCCAATGGCTGGGTATCACCTGAACAATATGAACAACAATATTACCAAAACGAAAAAATGATAGAGGTGGGCACTGTCTAATATTCTGGCTAGGATCAGTCAGCCCGACTAAAAAACAATTTTATACTAAAACGTATAGTTACCTGAAAGTTTTTAACAGAAATTTCAACTCCTATGGCAACCTCGCTTTAGCATTGGCCTTGTAAAGGTGAGTATCAGGATGATACGAATAATCAGGGTTACATTATAATCGCTACCGATATTACGACCCGTACACCGCCCGCTACATCAGCCAAGTACATTTTAACTCATGCAAATTTTTACTTTGTCGATAATCAGTTAAATGATATCGATAGCACAACGTTAACTTGCATAAGTTATTCTTATCATTTTTTATGAAAAATAAATTTTAACTATTAAAATCAATAACGTTTTATTTTAATTAATAAATTTGAACCATTGATTAATAATACTACATATAGTGACAAATTCAATTAATAGGTACTATATATTGTATATTTTGATAAACATCAATTATCATAATTAAAAATATACTTTAACATTGGAATGAAAGAATGAATAAATCAATACTCGTTACCAAACGAGATGGAAAGAAAGAACCAATAAACCTTGATAAAATCCACCGTGTTATTACATGGGCTGCTGAAGGATTAGAAAATGTTTCTGTTTCTCAGGTTGAATTACGTTCACATATTCAATTTTATGATGGTATTCGTACATCGGATATTCATGAGACAATTATTCGTGCTGCAGCCGATCTGATCTCACAAGAAGCGCCAGACTATCAATATTTAGCCGCACGCTTAGCAATCTTTCATTTACGTAAAAAAGCCTTTAATCAATTTACCCCACCTTCACTTTATGAACACGTTAAAAAATTGGTCGATAACGAGCTTTATGATAAACACTTGCTTGAAGATTATACGCAAGAAGAATTTGAACAAATGGATAAGATTATCGATCACTGGCGAGATATGTCTTTTTCGTATGCCGCAGTTAAACAACTTGAAGGAAAATATCTAGTACAAAATCGTGTCACTGGCGAGATTTATGAAAGCGCGCAGTTTTTATATATTCTAGTTGCAGCTTGCCTTTTCGCTAATTATCCTAAAGATACACGTCTTAGTTATATCAAACGCTTTTATGATGCCGTTTCAACCTTTAAAATTTCGCTACCAACGCCAATTATGGCGGGGGTTCGTACTCCTACTCGACAGTTCAGTTCTTGCGTATTAATTGAATGTGATGATAGTTTAGATTCTATTAACGCCACAGCAAGCGCTATTGTTAAATATGTATCACAACGGGCAGGAATTGGAGTTAATGCAGGGCGAATTCGTGCGTTAGGAAGCTCAATTCGTGGTGGTGAAGCTTTTCATACAGGCTGCATTCCATTTTATAAATATTTCCAAACAGCGGTTAAATCTTGTTCGCAAGGTGGTGTGCGAGGAGGAGCAGCAACTGTTTTCTATCCTCTTTGGCATTTAGAAGTTGAAAGTTTATTAGTATTACGTAACAACCGTGGCGTTGAAGAAAATCGTGTCCGCCATTTAGACTATGGCGTACAAATCAATAAATTAATGTATCAACGTTTAATCAAAAACGAAAATATTACCTTATTTAGCCCATCGGACGTTCCTGGACTTTATGATGCCTTCTTTGCCGATCAAGATAAGTTTGAAACGCTTTATCACCAATACGAACAAGATCCAAATATTCGCAAACGCGAAGTTAAAGCCGTTGAACTCTTTGCATTATTAATGCAAGAGCGCGCATCAACTGGGCGTATTTATATCCAAAATGTCGATCACTGTAATACTCACAGCCCATTTAATGCTCAATTAGCACCTGTTCATCAATCTAATTTATGTATGGAAATTGCACTGCCAACAAAACCGCTTAATAACGTTAATGATGAACATGGCGAAATTGCCCTTTGCACATTATCAGCCTTTAATTTAGGTAAAATAGAATCTCTAGATGACTTTGAAGAGTTAGCCGATTTAGCGGTACGCGCTCTTGATTCACTACTTGATTACCAAAATTATCCTGTACCTGCAGCTCGTCATTCTTCATTAAATCGTCGCACATTAGGTATTGGTGTTATTAACTATGCCTATTATTTAGCAAAACATGGGGTTAAATATTCCGATGGCAGTGCCAACAATTTAACTCACCGTACCTTTGAAGCCATGCAATACTATTTGCTAAAAGCATCGAATAATCTAGCTAAAGAAAAGGGTGCCTGCCCATTATTTAGTCAAACCACATATTCGCAAGGTATTTTACCTATTGATACTTATAAAAAAGATTTAGATACCATTACTAAAGAGCCGTTACACTATGACTGGGAATCACTACGAGCATCAATTAAAACCTATGGACTTCGTAATTCGACATTATCGGCATTAATGCCATCAGAAACTTCGTCACAAATTTCCAATGCAACAAATGGTATTGAACCACCACGTGGTTTTATTAGTGTAAAAGCATCAAAAGATGGTATTTTAAAACAAGTGGTTCCTGAGTATAACCATCTGAAAAATTTTTACGAATTACTTTGGCAAATTCCAAATAACACTGGTTATTTACAATTAGTTGGCATCATGCAGAAATTTATTGATCAATCAATTTCTGCTAATACTAATTATGATCCGGCTAAGTTCCCAAATAATAAAGTACCCATGAAACAGCTATTATCAGACTTATTGACTGCTTATAAATTTGGCGTAAAAACACTCTATTATCATAATACACGCGATGGCGCTGAAGATATTCAAGGTGATATTGTTTCAACAACCCATTCGGATGATGGCTGTGAAGGTGGCGCTTGCAAAATTTAACCTTGATTAAAACTAAATAGCTACACGCTAAAATTCAATTTTTTATCGGGGGAAAACTAGTAATTTCCCCATTCAACTTGCCTTTTACACTGTCAAAAGGAAGCGGTAAAAGCAACAGTAAATGAGTAGGAGTTCTTTTATGAGTATGAATTACAGTACCTTTTCGCAAGTGCATAACGACCAGCTTAAAGAACCAATGTTCCTTGGACAATCAGTGAATGTTGCGCGTTATGATCAACAAAAATATGAGATGTTTGAAAAGCTAATTGAAAAACAACTTTCTTTTTTTTGGCGCCCAGAAGAAGTCGATATTTCACAAGACCGTATTGATTATGCTGCGTTACCAGAGCATGAAAAACATATTTTTATCAGCAATTTAAAATATCAAACTCTGCTTGATTCCATCCAAGGCCGTAGCCCTAATGTTGCTTTACTGCCACTTATTTCAATACCTGAGTTGGAAACATGGGTAGAAACTTGGTCGTTTTCTGAAACCATTCATTCTCGTTCATATACTCATATCATTCGTAATATCGTTAACGATCCATCTGTGGTTTTTGATGATATTGTCACTAATAAAGAAATTCAAAAACGTGCTGGTGACATTGCAGGTTATTATGATGATCTTATTAGCTATGCAAGTTACTATAATTTATTTGGTGAGGGTGAACATAACATCAATAATCGCACTGTTTGCATTAATTTACGTGAACTTAAAAAGAAACTTTACTTATGTTTAATGAGTGTCAATGCACTTGAGGCTATTCGCTTCTATGTTAGTTTTGCCTGCTCATTTGCTTTTGCTGAACGAGAACTAATGGAAGGGAATGCTAAAATCATTAAACTTATTGCCCGCGACGAAGCGCTACATTTAACTGGCACTCAGTTTATGATCAACACACTACGCAGTGGTGAAGACGATCCCGAAATGGCTGAAATTGCCAAAGAATGTGAACAAGATTGTTATAACTTATTTTTACAAGCCGCTAATCAAGAAAAACAATGGGCCGAATACCTGTTTGAGGGCGGCTCAATGATTGGTTTAAATAAAGATATATTATGCCAATATGTCGAGTATATAACGAACATTCGTATGCAAGCGGTCGGACTAAAATTACCTTTTGAAGCTAAATCCAATCCAATTCCATGGATTAATAACTGGCTTGTTTCTGATAATGTGCAAGTAGCACCACAAGAAGCCGAAATGAGCTCATATTTAGTTGGACAAATTGATTCTGAAATTAATGAAGATGATTTAAGCGATTTTACTTTATAATTTTATACTCAAACACATACTTACCTGAAACTTTTTGACAAAGGGAACAAATTATTGTTCCTTTTTTGTTGTTAATATCAATTAATAATAATTTTCTTTCTTTTAACCGTAGCTTGACAGTCATTTAAAATCGGGTAACGATATAGCTATTGAATTGTCTTAATTTGATAATATAGCTATGACTAAAACCCATTTGTGTTACCCAGTCTCTCCACTTAATTTCAATGATGAACAGATAAATATTACATATCTAAAACAGCAGCTTGAGGAGTTTCAACAGTGGTCCATGGTCCAGTTTGAGCAACAAGCTGACATTGATACCTTAGTGCATTTACGCAGTCAATTTATTGACCGTTTACTTGAGCGATTATGGCGTTTTTATCAAATACCTAAACATGTTTCTTCCTTCTTTAAACGTAATCGTATCGCTTTGGTTGCTGTTGGTGGTTATGGTCGAGCGGAATTACACCCACTGTCAGATATTGATATTTTAATTTTAAGTGATTATCCGTTGACTAAAGAGATAGAAAAACAGCTCAGTGATTTAGTTCGCTTGTTATGGGATTTGCATTTAGATATAGGGCACAGTGTTAGAACATTAAGAATCTGCCTACAAGAAGCAAAAAATGATATCACAATAATGACTAATTTGATTGAATCAAGGCTTATTTCTGGCAATCAATTACTATTAGATGAACTACATAAGCAAATTTTTAGCGATAAAATCTGGCCGTCTCGTGCTTTTTATAAGGCAAAAATACAAGAACAACATGAACGTCATAAGCAATATCACAGCACCTCTTATAACCTAGAGCCTGATTTGAAAAATAGTCCGGGTGGATTGCGAGATATGCAGATTATTCAATGGATAGCGATTCGTCACTTTGGTGGAGAATTTCTACAAAAAATAGCTGATTTCAACTATTTAACCCCTGAAGATATTGAAGACTTTAAAACTTGTCGTAAATTTTTATGGAGAATACGTTTTGCACTTCATTGTGTCATAACTCGTTATGATAATCGTTTGTTATTTGATCGTCAGTTAAGCATTGCTAACATGTTAGGTTATCAAGGCGAAGGTAATGTTCCTGTTGAGAAGATGATGCACGATTATTATCGTGTTGCTCACAATATTACTGAACTTAATCAAATGTTATTACAACTGTTTTATGAATCTATACTTGAACATAATCCACATAACAAACCTTATGATATTGACGAATATTTTCAAGTTCGAGAAAACCTAATTGATGTAAAAGATAATGACATTTTCAAAAAAGATCCCGTCATGATTATGCAGCTTTTTCACACTATTTTGTTGAATCCTCAAATTATAGGACTGTATTCTAATACAATTAGACAATTACGTTCCGCTCGGCGCACACTAACCACTTTACTTTGTGAAGATGCAAAAGCAAGAGCGTTTTTTATGTCGATTATCAAGCACCCAGATGCAATTAATAAAGCCATTTTACCAATGCATAAATACGGTATACTTTCTGTCTATATACCGGGTTGGAAACATATATCTGGGATGATGCAATTTGATCTGTTCCATGCTTACACTGTTGATGAACATACCATCCGCTTGCTGCTTGAACTTGATAGTCTTAAAACCGAAAGTGGCAAACAAAAACATCCTAATAGTGCAAAAGTCTTTGCTAAATTACCTAAACTCGAATTATTGGTAATTGCTGGTCTATTTCATGATATTGGTAAAGGTAGGCATGGCGATCACTCGGAAATTGGCGCTCATTTAGTTGAAAAATTTTGTCAACTACACGAACTCGAAACCAAAGATACTGATTTAATTTGCTGGTTAGTACGTTATCACTTACTGATGTCTGTTACCGCCCAAAGCAGAGATTTACAAGATCCTGCGGTAATTGGAGAATTTGTTCAATTGGTCAAAAGTAAGCGTCGCTTACAGTATTTGTTATGCCTAACAGTAGCTGATGTTTGTGCTACAAACGAAACGCTTTGGAATAATTGGAAACAAAGTTTAATGCGCGAACTCTATCTTAGTGCAGCAAATTCCTTTGACTCTGGTATACACCAAATACCCGAACAGCGAAGTGTTGCACGTAAAAATAAGCAAGAAGCATTAACCATTTTAGTTAAACAAAATTATGATGAACAAATTATTAAAGAGCTTTGGCAAAACTATCGCATTGACTACTTTGTCCGTTATACAACCGAACAAATTGTATGGCATGCAAAAATTCTATTGCAACATGACTTGGGCAAAACATTAGTAGCCATAAATCCAAATCCATCTCATGGTGGTAGTGAGCTTTTTATTTATTCGCCAGATAGACCTTATCTATTTGCAACTGTGTGTAATACGCTAAGTATGCATAATTTAACTATTCATGATGCACTTATCATTACGAATAAAAAAGGATTTGCACTCGATACATTTATCGTATTAGAGCCTAATGGACAGACAGTACAAGAAGATCGAAACCAAGGTCTAGTAAATGCACTTGATAAAGCACTACAACAACCTGTATACAAACCTGTCACCATAAAACCACCGAAACAACGATTGCGATCGTTTTCAGTACCGACTCAGGTTAACTTTCTTTCAGCCTTTAATGACAGCCAAACCTATATGAAGCTCATAGCACTTGATAGACCGGGATTGCTGGCTTGTGTGGGCGAAATATTTGCTAATTTAGATTTATCATTACGTAGCGCTAAAATAGCAACTATCGGCGAACATATTGAAGATCTATTTATTCTAACTGATAAAAACAATCAAGCGCTTGATGATGAAACATGTCAAAAACTTCGAGAATCAATCATTATAGCTTTTGATTCAATGAATTAATTTAATTAACCAAAAGATATAACTTATGCAATTTTTTATTATCTTATTTCCTATTTTTTGTATCTTTATTGTAGGTTTTATCGCACAAAAAGCCTTAAAATTTGATGTCGCCAACCTATCGAAAATGTCACTTTATGTGCTATCGCCCTTTTTGGCATTTAAAACGTTTTATACTCATACTTTAACCACAGATTATCTATTTTATATTGGTTATGTCTTTGGTTTATGCTTTTCATTAGTTATTATTGTCTCAATTTGGTCGATACTCATGAAGTATTCAGTTAAAGAGCGCTGTGCAATGATTTTGAGTTCCTGTTTTATGAACAATGGTAACTATGGTACTCCTGTACTATTAATCTTTTTTGGAGCAGTTGGCTTTGATCTTGGCGTAATAATGATGGTATTACAACAGTTTGTAATGAGCACTGTCGGCATTTACTATGCGGCTAAAGGTAGCGCTCATAGTGACATTGTAAATCAAAAAGACGTTATTAATAAAGTTATTCGCATGCCTGTAGCGTATGGCGCTTTTTTAGGTATTATTTTCCAATTGTGCCACATCCCTTTATCTAAATCGATTATGACTTCAATCGGAATGATCGGTGACGCATCAATTGTAGTGATCATGATTATTTTGGGCATGCAACTGGCAAAAATAAAACTTACTCAGCTTGATTATCCTAAAATCTCATTTGCCTTGCTTGCACGTATGGTGATTTCACCAATTGTGGCATTTTGTATGGTTTACTTTATGCCAATTGAGCCTGTTTATAAACAAGTTTTAATTGTCCTAGCTGCAATGCCAAGTGCCGCCAATACCACATTAATGTCAGTACAATTTGATACTCATCCAGAACTGGTATCAAGTGCGACCTTGCTCAGTACTTTATTAAGCTTGATCACTCTTCCTATTGTACTTGGATTAGTTGGAACACCAATTCCATTTTAGTAAAACCTGTCTTCTTAAAAGAGGCAGGCGTTATACAAATTTTTAAAAAATTAATTATTCATACTCTAACTATTATCGATAAACTAATTTTCAGTAAGAATAATCCTCTCCTTGCCATTCTTTTTCAAATTGTTTAACAAACTGAACTAAAAAATGATGTCTTGGCTCGGCTAGCTTTTTTGCTATGGGGGTATTCATCATATCTTTAAGTAAAAAAAGTTTTTCATAAAAATGATTAATAACGGTATTAGGATGTTTATAATTATTTTCATCCAATGAAGTTCGTGGTGAAATATTAGGATCGTACATAATATTATGCTTATTACCGCCATAATAAAAGGTGCGGGCAATACCAATTGCACCCAATGCATCTAAACGATCGGCATCTTGTACGATCTGCCCTTCTAGTGATAATTCTTTTTTCTGATTAAGATTTTTTCGATATGACATATTCTCGATGATAGCAAAAATCATCTTAATTTCGGTGTCGGTAAGTGTTAGAGACGTTAAATAATCACGCAATTCCATTATTGCTTGACTCACATCAGCAACCACTTTTTCATCAATCACATCATGTAAATAAGCGCTAACAATCACAATAAAACCGTTCGCTTTTGGTTCATGCTGTAAAATCTTTTTTGCTAACTTTACAACACGTTCAATGTGTGCCATATCATGACCTGAAAAATCATTGGATAATTTCTGTTTAACAAAAGATTGTATAGCTTGAATAATCCCCTGTTGTTGCTTATCATTTTTATTATTCATAATATTATTTTGCTAATTTAATTTACACAAACTGTATTTCCATACAACCAAGTGCCAACTTGTCCCATATTAGAATATACTAGAAGATTCGTAGGTCTTTCGTGTGAAGGTTTATATGTATTTTTAGTCCAATAAACCTGATTACTTTCGAAATTACTACCAGGGTAGCTGTTAGCAGAGTCATAAGTTTCTCCCCATTCTGCCAATAATCCCCCACCAATACGACGTTGGTAGTTATTACCTTGACCTGCTAAACCTTGATTCCAATAGAATGAATTAGCATTAGTTAATTGATTAACTGTAGGTATTTGATAGCCCAACTGATTACAGTATTGTTCAGCCTGAGCATAACTACGATTGCTACCACTATAATCCTTTCTTGCGATAAACCATTTTTTGATGGTAAAACTATATACTTTATTGGTTTTGGCTTTATCGGAATATAAGATAAAGGTCGTCGGCACTGCGGTTGCTGCCTCGGCAGCGCTAGCCCCCTCTTTGGGTCCGACTAATCGAATCTTGGCAATACTGCCATTGCCCGTTATAGTTAAATCAATGCCCGATGTTGCTGGTGACTTGTCAAACGTCATATCACTGCCTAAGCTATCAACCATATCCATGGTAAAAAATAGCCCATATGCCCCCATGGTTGGAAAGTTTGATGCCGGATTATTTAAATCTTGACGTTTAAAACCTTTTGCATCATCCCATTGGTTTGGTGGACCTGAATAATTTGACCCACCCCAATTTTTTTTTCGACTATTACTTAAATATAAGTTAGGCTTGGCAGAATAAGTACAAGCGCCTTTAGGCGGATTTAGGTAATAGGTGGCGCGATTAGCCATTATCTGAGTTGAATTTGGTTTGCCATAAGCCGTTGATAAAATGCTATTATCACTTTGCATTGTTACACTATAGGGTGCATTGCAATCCTGAAAGGTATCATCCAATCCCATTTCGGTACCATTGGCATCTCGACCAATAATGGTTAAATTCCCCGTTGCGGTAATATCACCATCGCCATCTTTATCAGCCCAAAAATCATTATTATTCAGCAAATCGGTCATTGAAATAGCACTTTGACCCAATGGAATAAGCGTTTTAATATCGCTAAGTTTTAAACCATCATGCGGCAATGGTATCGGATTGGCTTTAGTTGAGGGATTGTTTTTTGGGGTTAGCACCTTACCATCAGGTAGCTCGATATTTAAAAATCTATCTGTATCCCATGATTGGGTTTTGCCGCCATCAAACGTTAAATAAGGTGCTGATCCCTCTATTTCTTTTGCGGTTTTTGCTGACTTAACTTTAGGTAATACCCCAAATACAAATAAAGGATGACTAATTCCTATACAAAAACACAAAAATAAAATTGATTTTAAAGTGATGAGGTTTTTTTGCAATATCAACAGTAAATTGCTACAGAAGCATAATCGACATATAACAAAACGAAAATAACTTAATGCTAACTGCTTAATTAACCCACTCTTATTCTTCTTATTTTTTATTCTAACATGTTGTACCTTTGACTTCATGATAATGTTCCTTTACATTAATATCCACACCATATAAATGCTATACCATAACGTTGCTAGCATAATTTCTTGTCAACTTATTACATTGCATAGCGCTTACTTGGTAATGATCGATTTTTGCAAATACATTTCCAACAAAAAATCTAGTTTCACAAATTAAAAATTAAGTCAATACAATTATAGCGTAAAGGCTATTTTTTTACACAAAAATTTCAATAAAATAATTATCTATCACATGTAAAAAGACATTTTCCATCGCCTAAATACAGTATTAGAAAGGAAAACAGCTTTCTATAGTAATCTAATCTTAGGTAAACAAAATACTCACATAATATTAATAGTAAAATTTCAGTAATTAATATTTTTTATCGTTTCTTTATTTTTTTACGATTGTTTTCACTAAAACGGAAAGGTAGAATGCGCGAATCAAAATATTATCAAAGCAAATATTGGAGTTGATTAAGTGAAAATATCAACGCGTAAAGTTTTGCCTTGGCAGTTAATAGAATACTTCACTCGTTATCGCCAGTTTATAGCTCTACTATTTGGTCTATCTATCTTTTTTATAGCACTGATTGTGTGTTGGCACTTACTTAAGGCAATTAATGTTAATGAGTTAAAAAGAGCTATTCATCACCTTTCGATGTCTACAATTTTATTTTCGTGTTTATCTGCTATTGGTAGTTATTTAATGTTGATCTGCTACGAATGGTCAGCTGCACGTTATGCGGGCGTCAAATTGAAACCCGCAACTATTGTGCTGGGCGGAATTTGTGCCTCAGCTATCGGTAATGCAATCGGATTGTCGGCATTATCTGGTGGTGCGGTGCGTTGTCGTCTCTATTTTAAACAAGGATTAACAACTATTGATGTTGCCAGAATGTCAATTTTTGTTACCTTATCATTAGGATTCACTTTACCACTATTAGCAGCGATTACCGCTTTAATTCATCCCAAAAATACGATGTTAGCTTTGCATTTATCAGCAAATAGTGTGTGGATAATTGCATGTAGCGTAATTTGCTTTTATGGTGTGCTATTTATCTTTTTGCAAAATAAGCGATTAGCAGAAAAACCAAATAACAAAACCCAATTATATCAATTATTTCGATGGTCTATCCGTCTTCCTAATCTTCGTTTAGCATCTTACCAATTTATTATTACTCTATTTGATGCCATTTTAGCTGGCGCAGTACTTTATTTTCTTTTACCAAAACACCCTGATTTTGCTACCTTTATTATGATCTATATTCTGGCGTTAGTAGCTGGAGTATTGAGTCACGTTCCTGGTGGTGTTGGTGTATTTGAAGCCATTATGCTAGCAGCATTTTCATCCGAAATTAATATAGCTTCATTAACCGTTGCATTAATCATTTATCGCATTATTTATATTTTAATCCCCCTTATTTTGGCGGCTATTTTGCTTTTAATAAACGAAGGAAAACATTTTTTAACCGTACCTCAAGTTAAAGAGACAGAAACAGGGATTGCAGCGCCCATCATGGCGGCAGCTGTATTTTTTGCCGGTGTGGTGATGATGTTTTCAAGTGTACTTCCTGGGTTTAATCACCATTTAGTCAGCACCTTTATCCCCAGTAAAATAGTCAATATTGCTCATCTAATTGCTAGTTTAATTGGCGTTTTATGCATATTACTTGCAGTAGGAGTAAGACGAAGACTCTATTTTGCATGGGGCATTTCAATTATTTTATTATTCTTAGGTAGTATCTGCTCGCTTTTACGCGGATTACATTGGATTGAAGCCAGTGTATTATTAATTATAGCGATATTATTAATCCATTTTAAACATGCTTTCTATCGTAAAAGTCGATTAAGCATATTACCTTTTTCAATTAAATCGTTTGTCATCTGCTTTTGCATTATTGCGCTTTTTGTATGGCTAATTTTATTTATATATCAAGATATTCCTTATAGTCACGATTTATGGTGGCAATTTGAGTTAGACAGCCGAGTACCGCGTGCACTTCGTGCCGCTTTAGGCAGTTTTATTTTGTTAAGCTTTATTATGTTGTTTTGGTTATTTCGCCCTGCGCCACCAATTCTAACTCAACCAGAACAAAACGAGCTAAGTAAAGCCTATCAAATCATTTTAGATTCAAAACAACCTGAAGGTGGGCTTGCCATGAGTGGCGATAAGTCATTACTTTTTAATGAATCACAAACTGCTTTTATAATGTATGCCAAGCGAGGCAGAAGCATGGTTGCCCTTTATGATCCAATTGGAAACAGTACTGATCGTGCTAGTTTAATTTGGACTTTTCGAGATTTGTGCGATCAACATAATCTTCGTCCGGTTTTTTATCAAGTTAAAGCAGCAAATTTACCTTTTTATATGGATATTGGTCTTAGAACTATTAAGCTTGGTGAAGAAGCCTTAGTTAATTTAAAACAATTTGATTTAAGCTCAAAAGATTATAAAGATCTTCGCTACACATGGAATCGTGGTCAACGAGATGGTCTATCTTTAGTATTTTATTCTCCAGGCACAGCACCACTTGATGAATTAAAAGCAGTTTCAGATGCATGGTTAAAAAGCAAACACGCTAAAGAAAAGCAATTTTCGTTAGGCGCTTTTTCTGAACAATACTTGAATAATTTCACTATTGCGGCAATAAAATATGAAGGTCGTATTATTGCTTTTGTAAATCTACTAGAAACAAATCAAAACTATAGTGCAAGCATTGATTTAATGCGTGTTGTCCAAGATATTCCTAAATTAACTATGGAGTTTTTAATGGTTGGGTTGATTTTACATTATCAACAAAAAGATTTTAAATTCTTCAGTTTAGGGATGGTTCCACTTGCAGGTATGCAAAGACGTCGAGGAGCTCCCATGATTCAAAGACTAGGTGCATTAGTTTTTAGACGGGGGGGACGTTTTTATAACTTCCAAGGATTACGTCGCTTTAAAGAGAAGTTTGCAACACACTGGGAGCCACGTTATATGGCCGCTCCAGCAGGGCTTGATCCTTTAGTTGCAATCATTGATACCACCATGCTAATTTCAGGTGGAATAACGGGATTAAAAAAGAATAAGAGATCATAATATGAAAAAAATAATACACGGCATTTTGTTGTTAATTGTTATGATACTCATAGTACTATTAGGATTTGTTGGTTGGTATTTGATAAAAAACCAAGATAGTGCGTCAGTAAAAACGATAACAATCGAAAATGACTTTTCTATTATATCGGCAAAACCTAAACAAACAGCCGAAGCTGCGGCTATTATTGTCGCAACTAACAACAATCATTTTACAGAACAACAACTATTAAACTTATCTGAAAAAATGGGCGCCAAACTAGTTCAGTTTGAATTAAAACCGCAAGCAACTTGTGCTGAGCAAAAAAATCGCTTTAACCAAGCTGTAAACATATTAGGAGAATCTAATTTTGCTGTTGCAGGTATGAGAGAAGGTGCTACTTTTGCTTATCGATGGCTAGCAGAACAGCAAAGTGATGATGCTAAAGCATTATCAATAGAATTCATATTAGATCATAAAGATTGTGATGATCCATTGCCAAGACAAGCTAACCACGGAATGTGGCAAGTAATTTGGAATAATCCACCCGAAGAAAATGTTGCCGTATTCCCACGAGAACAGAAAAAGATTACTGTCACCACAGGAATTGGCGAATACCAAACTTCACCTGTTGAGCTTTTAAGTTTGCATTTATCTTCAATTTTATTTGGTGATCATCAACAGCTACCTGTTATTGAATTACCCGCAACGAGTAAAGAAGTTCATCCTAAAACCGTTACTCTTTACTATTCTGGCGATGGGGGCTGGCGTGACTTAGACAAAGTATCTGCTGAATATATGGCTGCGCATGGTTATTCTGTTGTTGGTGTCGATGCTTTGAAACTGTTTTGGCAACACCGTTCTGTTGAGCGTAGTGCAAAAGATCTCGCCTATTTGATGCAACAATATCGCGAAAAATGGGGTACAACTCGTTTTGTGCTTACAGGTTATTCATTCGGTGGAGATATTTTACCTGCACTTTATAATCGGTTATCAACTACAGATCAAAATAGTGTTCAAGCGATTGTGATGATCGCATTTTCAAAAAATGCTAATTTTGAAATTGAAATCAGTGGTTGGCTTGGTCAATCTGGTAATGAAATGAAAACAGGTCCAGAAGTCAATAACATACCAGCGAGTAAACTATTTTGTATTTATGGTGAAGAAGAGAAACACGATACTGGATGCTTACAGCCAGAAATGAAAGGTGAAGCATTCAAATTACCCGGAGGCCATCATTTTGACGAAGATTATCAGCATTTAGGGCAAATTATCATGGATGCAATTGATAAAAGAATACAATAATTTCGATTAGTGATATCAAAATATTGCAAATTTATTAAATAAAATCGGGTTCTTTGTCATCAATCTGAAAGGAGCTAATGCTCCTTTTTATATGTTCGACTTAATAAAAAAATTATTTTTTTGTTACCCTAACTACACCTTCTGATAATAACACACCACAAAGCGTAAATAGTGTTCCAATAGCAGCAATCCAAGTAAAAGGTTCGTTCAAAATAATAACAGCCGCAATAATAGTAAGAATTGGAACTAAATATAAATAAATACTAATTTTAACTGCACCAATTAATTTAACAGCATAATTCCAAGATGCAAAACAAATAGCCGAGGCACCAACACCCAAGAATAAAAAATTAAAAATGTTAACAGGATCGGTAAAACGTGATAAATTCCAATCAAAGTCAAAGAAAGATAATACAGGAAACATTAACATCAAACCATAAAAAAAGAATCGCCTTGTTAACAAAATAGTATTGTAGCCATAATTGCTACTTTTTTTGGTTAAAATCGAATAACAAGCCCAAAATAAACAAGCCAACATAGTAAGCAGATCACCAAGTGGATTTAACGAAAGCACAAACTTACCATTAAAGCTAATTAGTCCAACACCAATAATTGCAAATAAACAGCCGACATAAAAACGTTTAGGAGGAGTTTCGGTTTTTAAAAAGAAAATAGATAGTATTGCAGTAAATATTGGTGCTAAAGTGGTAATTACTCCAACATTTGAGGCTGTAGTATAAGTTAATGCAATATTCTCACATAAAAAGTAACAAGTTACACCACACAACCCTGCACATAAAAACATAAACTCTCGCTTAACCCCCTGCCAAGCAAAAAAGCGCGGTGATAAGATCCAAAGGGCTAGATAGCCAAGTCCAAATCGAAAAAACAAGATCTCTATTGGTTTAAAATCCGTCAATAAAACTTTTGTTGCAATAAATGTTGTTCCCCAAAGAAACACTGTCATTAATGCGATTAAGTGCCCTTGTGTTCTTTTTGAAAATAACATAATAATCTCTCTGCTCACATAATTATTTCGCAACCAAAGTACAGCTCATTGCTCAATCTTTTATTAAAAATAGTAGTATTCAAAAAAATTTAAAACAATTTATGATAAGACTTGATAACCAAAGAAAAGGCGCTATTTATTAAATAATTAAAATTCTAGCAATACTAGCTTTCTATACGCATTATTTTAAAGCAAAAAAAAAGAAGTAAAAATACTAAAGTAAGTAGTTATTAATAAATAAATGGAAAAAGAAAAGATTTTAAAAATATTTATATG
>NZ_LZHR01000033.1:0-19049 GCF_001690675.1 Gilliamella sp. Occ4-3 | reverse complement strand
ATTTAATTTCGCAATTATACAATAATAAAATAAATAAGTTGTTATTATTATCACCATTAGGAATGAATATGACTACACGGAAAGAGCCAATTTTGGGTCTAGTTTGTCTTATTAGTTTTTTTTCAACTAAATCTTTAGCATTATCGGCTGTTACTGCAAATCCTATTAATGGAAATAGTCCTCGTTTTATTAGTTCAATTGAAAATAATATTCAATCCAATAAAGCATTTAATTATTTTGGTGTCATCTATAATGGAAACACCTATTTTTATACAGGTGATTTGAACACAGCATTAGGCTCAGATGTTTCAACTAAAACTCCTGAAAGTTTAGGTTTATTAGCAGCAATTAAACAACCAGAAAGCTCTGAGGTTATAGATGTTGATGGTGATGGAGATATTAAATTATCAGAGGACAAGGATAACCCAGTTTCGCTGGAATGGTATTACGAAGACGAAAATAATAAAGAAGTTAAATTAACAGACGATCAAACAAAAACGACATTTGAAAAATTAGTAAAAAGTGGTATTTATCCTTATATTAAAGTTAGTGGTGGGGTAGCATTAACTACAAAATACGGAGTTCCAAATTTTCAAAATTACCCAGATAGTAAGATTGCTATAACAAAAACACCTTATCGAAATTTTAATGTACAAGTAGGTGGTGAAGCTATCAAATATGCTAGTCCACATATGCTTTATAGTGCTCCAGCTTATTCTTGGGGGGATAGATCTATTTTTGATTGGGTAGATAGGAATGGCTTTGTACCACAAGATGATTATTTAAATAACTTCCCTTCAGTTGGTGCAAATGGTCTCTTTTTCTATTTAATTACCGAGAATATTGATAATTCATTAAGCACAACAAAATGGATCGTAAGAACATCGGATCCTGATAAAGGATCACCTGGCGCAATTACAGCGACAGTTGCAAAGTCAGAGGCTCCAAGAGCAGTAGTTGTAGGTGGTTTTAAGGCTTATGATGCAAAAAATATGGTTCTGGTTACGTTAAAAGGTCCTGATTCCTCATCTAAAGGTGCTAATCGAGCTACAGCACCCAAAGCGAATTTACCTGTTGATATTGAGATTATAGGCGAAACCAAACAAGGAGTAATGCTTAGTTACAGTTTCCGAATAACTAAATGGTTTATCAATAGAGGAGAATATATTGATAAACTTCAAGAACAAAAAGATTGGTGCAATAATTTAGGTGATTATAAATTAGCATCTCTAAGAGAGCTGAGTAATGCCAACTTTCTGCTTCATCAAGATAAATATGGTAATAATCCTGATAACTACTACAAAAGAGCGGTACATGGGGGATTAATTACTGAATGGGGGGGATTAGCGTATTATCAAGGCGATAATTTTCATAACCCAACCTATGGTTGGACTAGTGATTTTTCTAAGTCTACGGGTGATCCTATTTATATCAATATGAATGATGCTGCACTAAATGGCGATAGAGATGATCAGCATCCGTATTACGCATTATGTAGTTCTAAATAAAGAAGTTAAATTTGTGGTTAGCTCTATTAAATGTTAGCCAAGCTAAAAATATCCCAATAACTAGCAGTTATATTTTGGGGGGAGGAGATAAAAGGCTCAGAATTGCAACAGAAACAAGGATAGGTATATAATCACTACTTTGCTTAAAATTGTTAAAAATACCATGATGAATAAACAAATTAGCCATATTATAGCCAGTGAGTTAGCCGTAAAGTCAGAACAAGTTCAAGCGGCGATTCAATTATTAGATGAGGGTAGTACCGTTCCTTTTATTGCTCGTTATCGAAAAGAGGTGACAGGTGGGCTTGATGATACCCAATTACGTACTCTTGATAGTCGATTGAGCTATTTGCGAGAACTTGAAGATCGTAAGCAAACAATTTTAAAGTCTATTGAAGAACAAGGTAAATTGACATTAGAATTAAGTAACAGTATTGCACAAACGCTTAGTAAAACTGAACTTGAAGATCTCTATTTACCATATAAACCTAAACGCCGTACTCGAGGTCAAATTGCCATTGAAGCAGGGCTTGAGCCATTGGCGGATGGCTTATGGCAGAATCCCATGCTTGATCCTGTAATTGAAGCCGAAAAATATATCAATTCCGATAAAGGTATTACTGATACAAAATCAGCAATGGATGGAGCTCGTTACATTTTGATGGAGCGCTTTGCAGAAGATGCAGCATTATTAGCAAAAGTGCGTCATTATCTTTGGAATAATGCTCATTTAGTTTCGCAAGTGGTGAGTGGTAAAGAGGAAGAAGGAGCTAAATTCCGAGACTATTTTTCACAAAGCGAGCTGATTTCTAAAATACCATCTCATCGTGCATTAGCAATGTTTAGAGGGCGAAATGAAGGCTTTTTACAACTCTCCTTAAATGCTGATCCGCAATTTGAACAAGCGCCTAAAGAGAGTTATTGTGAACAAATTATCACTGAATATCTAGGCGTCCATTTTAATGAACAGCCAGCAGATAAATGGCGCAAAGCTGTGATTAATTGGACATGGCGCATTAAAATTCTGATGCACATGGAAACCGAATTAATGACAACATTACGTGAGCGAGCAGAGGAAGAAGCGATTAACGTATTTGCTGCTAACTTACATGATATGTTAATGGCTGCTCCAGCAGGTATGAAAGTTACTATGGGCATGGATCCTGGTTTAAGGACAGGTGTAAAAATAGCTGTTGTTGATGCAACAGGTAAATTAGTTGCGACTGAAACGATTTATCCTCATACAGGGCAGGCAGATAAAGCAGCTATGGTTATTGCCGCACTTTGTATTAAATATCAAGTTGAATTAGTGGCCATTGGTAATGGTACTGCTTCGCGCGAAACTGAACGTTTTTATCTTGATGTTCAAAAGAAATATCCAGAAGTGAAAGCACAAAAAGTAATTGTAAGTGAAGCAGGTGCCTCGGTTTATTCTGCATCAGAACTAGCAGCGCAAGAATTTCCTGATTTAGATGTATCTATTCGTGGTGCAGTATCAATTGCACGTCGTTTACAAGATCCATTAGCAGAGCTTGTTAAAATAGATCCTAAATCGATTGGGGTGGGGCAATATCAACATGATGTTAGCCAAACTCAGTTAGCAAAAAAACTTGATGCTGTTGTTGAAGATGGTGTTAATGCGGTTGGTGTGAATTTAAACACTGCTTCGATGATGTTACTTGCTCGTATTGCTGGACTTAATAAAGTAATAGCCCAAAATATAATTAATTGGCGTAATGAAAATGGACAATTTACGGATCGTAAACAATTATTGAAAGTGGCTCGCTTAGGTCCTAAAGCATTTGAACAGTGCGCTGGATTTTTACGTATAATGGATGGTAAAAATCCTCTTGACGCATCGGCCGTTCATCCAGAAGCTTACCCTGTTGTAGAGCGAATTTTGGAAAAAAATCACAAATCTTTAAAAGAAATTTTAGGTGATACAAACTATTTAAAATCACTTAAAGCAATCGATTACGTAGATGATCATTTTGGTGTGCCAACAGTTACAGATATTATCAAAGAGCTTGATAAACCTGGTCGTGATCCAAGACCTGAATTTAAAACTGCGCAGTTTGCTGATGATATAGAAACGATGGAAGACCTAAAAATAGGTCTGATTATGGAAGGATCTGTTACTAATGTAACTAATTTTGGCGCATTTGTTGATATTGGTGTGCATCAAGATGGTTTAGTACATATTTCAGCTTTATCAGATAAGTTTGTTGATGATCCAAGAACAGTGGTAAAAGCTGGTGATATAGTCAAAGTTAAAGTAATAGAAGTTGACATTCCACGAAAACGTATCGCTTTATCAATGCGATTAGATGATCCTGCAACGTCAAAAACTGATAATCGAAAATTCATTAATGAACGTTCGGTTAACAATACTAAAAAACAACACTCATCTTCAATGACTAATAATGTCATGGGAAATGCATTTGCAACTGCATTTAAAAAGAATAAATAATATTTTTCTAGTTTAAGGGACAATTGTCCCTTTTCTGCATTTAAAACCATCTAGTTAAAGCTACCTAATAGCGATCTATTCAATATAGAACTGAAACATATAATTAAAGCCAACTCAGGTTTATCTTTTTTACTTAATGTAATAGTATTATCGGTTATGATATAAAGTATTACTAATATTCTATAATTCTATTGTAAATATCCTTAAATAAGCAGCATAATTTCTACTTGAATCTTGACTAAGTTTGAAGTATTTACACATTGGTATAAATTATCTGTTATTTATTGATACTTAAAAGTAACAAGTTATTACCATTACAAATAAACATTAGGTAATATAATATGTTGTAGGCTATGCTGTTTTAATTGTTCTGCAAACTGTTCTACTTCAGGCCTACTGGCGGATGGCCAGTTTTTAGCGATACCATGTACACCATGATTATGAAAAGCATTAATTCTTATTTGAATATTGGGATCTAAATCAATTAAAAATTTGGCAATATTTTTAGCATTATCCTGTAGATCCGTTTGTTTAGGAATAATTAAAAGTCTTACCTCATATAGTTTTTTTATTTTTGCCAGATAGTTAATCGTTTCTTTTACTCGTTGATTGTCTCTTCCCGTTAACTTTTTATGCACATCATTATCCCAAGCTTTGAGATCAATCATTGCGCCATCCATCACATTTTCTACTTTTTGCCATCCTGTTTTAGTTAAATAACCATTGCTATCAATAAAACAGGTAAGGTGCTTTAAATCGTTAGATTGTTTGATAACATTGAATAACTCTTTAATAAAGGGTAACTGCATTGTTGCTTCTCCACCACTTATGGTAATACCATTTAAAAATGGTAGATATTTCCGGATAGCGATTAAAATATCATCTACACTATATCTATAAGTCATTGGTGATGAAGAATGTTTACAAGTATTAATACAAGTATCACATTGCTGACAATTTGAAGTTTGCCATATAACTTTATTGTTACTAAAACTTAATGCTTTGTGTGGACAAGTATCAACACATTGACCACAATCCTTGCACAATGATATCGTATAAGGATTATGGCAGTTTAAACAACGAAAATTACATCCTTGTAAAAATATAACTAGTCGATTACCAGGTCCATCTACACAAGAAAAGGGTAAAAGCTTATTAACGATTGCCCATGACTTGCTCATGACTAATTACTCGTGGTTTTCGACATAAATAACTATTATTTTCGGTATCGTCGGCAGCCTCGGCTCCTAAGAAAGTAGTATTAATTCGTGAGCCTTCTTTTTTATATCTTTTAATATCAGATAATCTCACCATATAACCTGTAACTCGAACAAGATCATTACCACTGATATTGGCAGTAAATTCGCGGAAACCAAATTTGAAAGCAGCTTTACAAATTTGTAGCAAAGCTAGGGGATTATTTTTTATTGTCTCATCAATTGTTAAAATGTCACTAATACCCGAAGTGAAATACTGGTGATGTTTATACAGAGCCATAATATGAGTGACAGGATCGGGTTCTTGCCCATATGGTATTCTTAACCCAGGTGTTGTTGCTCTATCTATACTAATGCCTGATTGTGAATGCAGCATTGCTTTCCCTTTCCAAGCATAATCTATTGTATGGTTATCAATAAATTCGGCAATTAATTGTGTAATAGTTAATGCAAGTTCATTAGCTTGTTCATCAAAACCATAACGTCCAGCTAAATTTGCTTTTTCTTGCAAGATATTGACAGCTTCAGCCATTCCAAATATACCAAACATTGGAGCAAATCGTTTTGGATCAATTAAACCTTCTTCAACTAAAAAACTGCTATTAAAAAAGTTTGATTTATTGTAAAGAAAGTTTGACCTTGCTTGAATAAGATTGAGCTGCAATTGACAATAGTGGGGTAAGATATTTGACAGAAAGTCTTCTATATTTTTACTGCGTATCGCAACTTCTTTTAAATTGATTCGTGAAAGCGTGCTTCCCCCTCCAGCTACTGGTAGTGAATTATAGCAACTTACAACACCGTAACCTTGGTTATCAAAATCTTTTTGAATCATATTGTTGTTTGCAATATGAGGTTTGCTTGTTTCACAAATATTTTCAATTGCCACTAATAATAATGATTCTGGTGTAATGTCTTCATCATAGATAAAGGTTAAATTTGGAGCAACTTGTTTGAGTTCTCTATCTATACGCAAGATTACCCGACAGATAATATTATCGGTTGGTCCAATGTTTGTATGCATAAATGCATCAGGTAAATTACGATCAAGCATGATCCAAAAATGCTTTAATCGCTGATAAATCTCATCTTCAGTAAGATTACCAACGTAAGGAAGTAAAATTTGATCTAAGCATCCTAAATAAACAGGCATACCAGTTACTGAAGGAACATGATGATAGATGATGATAAGCAAATTCAATGCATCATCAAATGTTTCAGCTGGATTAAGTTCTAGCCATTGTGATCCTTGCTTTAAAAATTTCACATAATCAGGTAAAACATAACGAGGTTTATAAGGTGCGTGACCTTCGTACATATCACAAATAACGCGGTCATTTAAAGCTTGTTGTGTTTCTTCATCCAGATCTACATAAGGTAAATTATTTTCTGCTGCTAAGGCGAGCAAATTTGATTTTTGTTTGGGTGACAAATTAGGGTCTGTCACAATATTATAACAACTTTGTTGGAATTCGGTCATACTCATAATTATCTCAATATTTATTTCTCAATAATAAATTGTTTTGGTTCATAATCAGACGCAGTAATTGGCGAATGAGTCTCAAAATATTGTTTTACTACATCGGCATCGCGATAACCCGTATCAACGTAAGTCGGTGATGTATTAGTTATTGGATAGCCATCTCCACCAGCGGCTAAAAAGTCAAGTGTAGCAATGCGATAGTTTTTTTGTAAATCGATCGGTTGATCATTAATTTTTACATCTTCAATATTGTTCCCATTTCTTGTTAGGTTTATATTTTTCAAATGTGCATACCCACCCGAACCTTGCTTTTTACTTAATGCAACTTTTAGATAATCAATTAATTCATTGCCAGTTAATTCGAAATAAACCACACTGTTACCAAAAGGTTCTACTTTTAAAATATCACGATAAGTAATATTACCTTCAATTAAAGAGTCACGAATCATACCCCCAGACATAATGCCAACGTCTGCATTGGTTTTTTCAACAAAAGCACTGAGTAACAGTTGTCCCATATTGCTTTGTTGGTATCTAACAACATCTCGATTACCTTCTAATCGTCCTTTTAACTCGCCACTTTTCACTAACAACTGCTGTTTACCTAATTCTTGATAAGGTCTTAAATTTTCAAGTAAGGATTTATCTTGAGGAATTTCTTGCGTGTAATATTCAAGGCGTTTGGTACTGTTACCATTATCAACCTCTTTTTTAAGGTTAATAGGAATTAATTGGTAATTTTTTAACGTGATTTTGCCATTTAAAAAGACAAAATCTGCACGTCCAACATATTTCCCCCATTCGTGGGCCTGCACAATCCATGTGCCATTTTGTTGATCTGGCGCACAAGGTGTACCTGGTACATATTCGGTAATACGTTTATTAGGACTAGCCATACACACAGGGTTTTGTGAGTGTCCTCCCACTATCATATCTAAATCGCCGGCCTGTAAATTTCTGGCTAATTCAACATCACCCAGTGCCATTGAGCCATGTTCACCATTTTCATAATGCCCCATATGAGTGACAGCAATAATCATATCAGGGTGTTCATTATCTTTTAACTGTTTAATTATTTTTTGTGCTTCGGGTAAGGTTTGTCGAAATTCGACGCCTTCCGTATTTTTGGGTGAAGCAAGAAAAATGGTATCGTCAGTGGTTAAACCAAACACAGCAACTTTAATACCATTCAAATCAAACATTTTATAGGCATCAAATACATGTTTATCTGTGCCTTTAAAGTAAGTGTTTGCCGATAAAAAAGGAAATTTTGCCCATTTTTGTTGCTCACGAATAATAGTCAAAGGATGATCAAACTCATGATTACCCACAGCCATAGCATCGTAACCAACCGCATTCATGCCAATAAAATCAGGTTTGGCTTGCTGTACATCAGATTCAGGGACACCAGTATTAATATCACCACCTGATAGCAGCAGTAATTTCCCTCCTTTTGCCGTAACTTCTTTTCGAATTTCATCTACTACGGTTTTTTGAGCAGCAAGCCCATACTCACCAATATCATTTTGCCAAAAACGGCCGTGGTGGTCATTGGTATGCAAAATAGTAAATTGATAAGACTTGTCTTTTTCTAAAGTTGGAACTGATGAGCTTTTTGTGGAAACAGCGGCCATGCAAGAGGCTGAAAATAGCCCCATACAAACAAGTAATGATAGCTTTTTATTTAATTGATAATGCATGGTATCTCCTAAATCATTATATAACAGCTATTATCCTGTAATCACCTTGTAAATAAGTTGAGGCTCAGTTGCGTTATCGCTAATGGTAATATTGTCATATAATTTTTGCTTGATAGTATCAAGCTTATCAGTATTGGCGTGTATCGTTAATAAAGCTTCACCTTCAGTAACTTTGTCGCCTACTTTTTTATGTAACACGATTCCAACAGCTGGATCAATAATATCTTCTTTGGTTGCACGACCAGCACCTAATTGCATTGCAGCGATCCCGATTTGATCTGCGATAATTTTTGATACATAACCTGACTTAAGGGCTGGTAGGGTAATTTGGTAAGGTGCACTAGCCAATTTTTCAGGATGATCAACGACCGAACTATCACCGCCTTGTGCTTCAATTAGGGTTTTAAACTTCTCGATAGCTTTACCATTTTTAATGACTTCTTGAAGTTTTATTCTGGCTTCTTCTAATGTTTTTGCTTTATCGGCAAGTACAACCATTTGACTACCTAATGTTAAAACCAGTTCGGTTAAATCGGCTGGACCATGACCTTTTAACGTATCAATTGCTTCTTTTACTTCAAGAGCATTACCAATTGCAAAACCAAGAGGTTGAGACATATCCGAAATAATTGCCATGGTTCTACGGCCAATTTGATTACCAATATTTACCATTTCATGGGCTAATTTTTCTGAATCGGCCATATCTTTCATTAGCGCACCATCACCTGTTTTAACATCAAGAACGATGGCATCAGCACCCGCTGCCAATTTTTTACTCATAATTGAACTTGCAATAAGAGGAATAGAGTTAACAGTACCTGTTACATCACGTAACGAATAAAGTTTCTTGTCTGCTGGGGTTAAATTGCCTGATTGACCAATAACTGCAAGGCCTTTATTATTAACTTGATTAATAAAATCTTGTTTACTTAACTCAATTTTAAAATCAGGAATCGATTCAAATTTATCTGTGGTGCCACCCGTGTGACCAAGCCCTCGTCCAGACATTTTAGCTACTGGAACATCTAAAGCTGCTACTAAAGGAGCTAGAACTAATGTTGTAGTGTCACCTACACCGCCAGTTGAATGTTTATCAACTTTAATGCCTTTGATTGAAGACAGATCAACAGTATCGCCAGAATACATCATCGCCGAGGTTAAATCTGCGCACTCTTTGGAAGTCATACCTTGATAATAAATTGCCATTAATAAAGCACTAACTTGATAATCGGGGATAGTTCCATTGGTATAATTAGTGATAAAAAATTGGATTTCATCAGTGGTTAATACATTGCCGTCACGTTTTTTTTCTATAATATCTACAAATCTCATTACTATTCTCTCTTACTATCAATAAATAAAATTAGTGTATTGCTTTGTTTATACAAAATAAATATTAAGTCCTAATTATTATTTTTTATTGTTAAAAAATAATGTTAATCAAGATCACTTGGTGAAAAAGACCAAGGTAATAATTCTCCCACTGTTGTTTCCTGAATTCTACCGTTCATATTGGTCAAAATAACAGGCATATCTTTAGCACAAAACTCACTAATAACTTGACGGCAAGCTCCACATGGTGAAATAGGCCCATCAGTATCTCCAATTACCACCAATTTTTTAAATTTTGTTTTACCTTCAGAAACCGCTTTAAAAATTGCCGTTCTTTCGGCACAATTTGCTAGTCCATAAGATGCATTTTCAATATTACAACCTAAAATTGCTTCATCATCTTCAGTAATTAGCACGGCACCAACCTGAAATTTAGAATAAGGTACATAAGCTTTAGAACGGGCTGTTTTAGCAAGTTCAATCAGTTTTTCAATTTTCATATTAATAATCCTTTTGGCCGTAATAAATCTAACTAAATTTTAGGTTGAGTGTTAACAGGAGACTGCAAATCTATCTTATAAACACCAAAACCAGATGTATCTGTATCGATAAAATGAATAGGGTATAGTGAATGTTTCTCGATATAGGTTTTAGCTTCATCAGTTGGTGATGATTCAAAGCGAATATCTAATTTTGTGTTACTAATAATTGGAGAAATTTGCCAATTATTGTCGATGGTAACATTCGTTATACTATATTTTTGGGTAGTATTGGTAATATAGGCTGAAAGAATTACTCTTAGATCGTCAGGAGAATTAAATTTGACATTTTTTTCACCAGTACCTGGAAATATACCACTATAAGCACGATAATTATTGGTGGCAATTAAGAATTCTTGGTTAGGAGCAATTGTTTTTTGTTGATAAGTCAGATTCCTAATTCTTTCAGATGTAGGGTTAATTAACTGGCAATTTGCATCATAACGGGGTGGCTTTGTTACATCTATTTGATAATTTACTCCATCAATAATATCAAAATTATAGGTTCTGAATTTATCCCAATTAATCAAATATTGTGGTTGTGATGAATTAGTATTAATTTGATTATATACACCAGCTGAACACTCTAACCACTCTTTGACATCTTTACCTGTAATTTTCACAGCAGACAAAATATTAGGATAAAGGTAAATATCTGCAGCATTTCTAAACGACAAATTACCTGCTTTAACATCAACAAAAGCGCTAGGATCGTTTTTCCTGCCGCCAGCTTTAAATGGTGCAATGGCCGATAAAACGGGCAAACCATCAAGATCAGGATCCCCTTTAATAAACTGCTTAACGTAATCGATTTGTGCATCATTAATAATTTGTAAGGCAGATGTATCTTCAACCAATGCTAGATAGCTCGTAATATCGGTTGAAACTTTACCTATTGGTTTACTAACAAATTCACGTGTTCCTTGGTGATCTTTGTTTAGAATGTCGACGATTTTTTGATCGGCTTTAACAAGTGCCTTTTTAGTTTTTACATCATAGATTGGTCTAGCTTCTGATTTACCTGAAATCACTTGCCATTTTGATTTATCACCATCAAGAACTAAGTCCACCACTCCCAAATGGCTACCCCAATGTCCGGGCATAACAGCAGGCACATGATTAATGTTACCAGTTTTGATATCGGTATTTGGTAATGATTTGAAATCTTCACTAGGAAATATGCCGTGAGAATGGCCAAACATAATTGCATTAATACCCTCTACTTGACTCAAGTAGTAAACCGAATTTTCAGCTAATGCTTTATAAGGCTCAGCTGAAACACCAGAATGTGGAATGGCAATAATAACATCAGCGCCTTGTTTTTTCATTTCAGGGACTAATAGTTTGGCCGTTTCTGTAATATCTTTGACGACAACTTTTCCATCAAGATTAAGTTTGTCCCATTGCATAATCTGTGGAGGGACGAAACCAATATAGCCGATTTTAATCGTGTGTTTATTGCCGTTTCTATCAATAACAGGAGTATCTAAGATAATATATTGTGTAAAAAATGGCTTTTGGGTTTGGGCATCATAAACATTAGCGTTAATGTAAGGAAATTTTGCTCCGGAAAGGCTTTTTTGCAGAAATTCCAATCCAAAATTAAATTCGTGGTTACCAATATTACCCACAGTATAATTAAGTGTATTGAGTGCTTTATAAACAGGATGAATATCGCCATCATTAAGCCCCATATTTACGGCATAATCAGCCATTGGGCTGCCTTGAATTAGATCACCATTATCAACAAGAACACTATTTTTTACTTCACTTCTTGCTTGATGAATTAAATTAGCAGTTTTTACTAATCCAAAAGAATCAACAGATTGATCTTTGAAATAATCGTAATTCATCATGTTTCCATGCAAGTCGGTTGTTTCAATTATCCTTAAATCAACAGTTGCAGCATTAACAACGCCAGATATAAATAGGGTTAAAAAGGGTAAAGTTAACTTATTTTTTTTCATGCAAATCTCCTATTATTCTGACAAGTAAATTAGTTAACGGGTATGGCTAGTAACAGTTTCTGATACTCTAAAAATCGTTCAATGATTGCTGGATGATATTTTTTGTCATTAATAAATTTTTTAAGTAATTGTCTATCATCAGATGAAAAACATAAAAGAACTTGCTCAGTTAAACGACTTTTAACCGTATCTTCAACAAATGCGGCTTGAATGCCACATAGTGTTATATCAAGCAATTCTAATCGTGAAAATGCAAATATGGATTGGGCGATACTATATTCTTTTTCAATATCAGTACCAAAAATCCCTGCATCATCTGTATTTAAAGTAATGCGAACTCCTTGGTCATAAAGTTGCCTTATTGGATGTTGATAAATATCGCCATGCAATTCATTCACTAAAATTCGATTACTCGTTAAAGCAATTTCTAATGTAATTTTTTTTTCGACCAGTTCACAAATAAGCGCTTTGTTTTCAATGGCACGAATGCCATGACCAATTCTGTTTGCACCGTGTTTAAGAGCTTGAATAATACTCTCATCTGAATCAATTTCGCCAGCATGATACGATTTTTTTAAATTCATCTGAGTAGCCAGCTTATGTGCATCTTTAAAATCCTTAAAATGCCCAACCTTTTCGTTACCAGCAATATTAAATCCCGTAATAAAGGGGTGATGATTTTGCTGAATAAAACGCAACGTATCATAAACAACTTTAGCGCCTAGGTGTCTAACACCAATAACGTGATATCTAACTGTAATATCATAATCGTTTTGTACCTTTATAATTGCTTTGTCCATGTGGAAAAGAGTTTGATTGAACCTTTCTTTATCCCAAATTAATTTTCCATTCACTTCGGTTGTGCAAATATGATAAGGGGATAAAAATAGTTCACAATAAATTAACCCTTGTTTAGCATTTCTATAAAGAAAATCATAAGTAATAGAATAATAATCTTCAGGATCTTTTAGAAAGCTAGAAACGGTATCATATGTATTAATAAATTCTTCAAATTTGGACTCGTCATACAAATATCTACCATTTTTATATTCTTTGGCATTGTATTGACCAGATTGGTAACATAGTGTATTAGGAAAAGGAATATTATTTTTTTGAGCTAACTGGTGAGCCATGGCAGGGGTAATGCTGCCTTCAACATGTTCGTGCAATATAACTTTAGGTATCATTTGATCGTTCATTAGGTATTTAATCTATTTTTAAATGAGATAAATTGGCTTTAATAACATTGGTTTTACTAACAATGATATCAAAAGCTTATTAAAAAATTTTTAATAACATGTATATCATCGTCAATTGGGTTATTTTAACTTGATAAGATACTTATCTGCTATATCTTTTGCATCACTTATTTATATTTTTGTGCGGTAAATCAAATTTTTACGATAATTTATTGTTAGTAAAAAAGGCAACAAAATGTATTGTTGCCTACATATTGATTAAGTGGGAAAAAGCTTCAGCACACAATGAATAATTAATAAATGATTTAAACGGTTTTTGGATTAGGCTTTTCGTTTTTAAAAATCAACATAAATACAATTGCTAAAACCAAAGCATAGCCGGCAAAAATAAGCCAAACTGTTTGCCATTCAGTAACATTTCCAGTTTTATAATAATCGACTACATAACCACTGCCTACCGAACCTAAATAAGCACCGAACCCATTAGTCATGGTCATAAATAATCCTTGAGCACTATTACGAATAGTTGGCGATACCGATTTTTCAACATACATTGAACCAGATATATTGTAAAAGTCGAAAGCACAACCATAAACAATCATTGAAAGAAGAAGTAATACAGAACCGAAAAGAGATGGATCGCCATAAGCAAATAAACCAAAACGAGCAACCCAAGCAAGCATACTAATAAGCATAACATATTTGATACCTAAACGTTTCATAAAGAAAGGTACAAATAAGATAAATGCGACTTCTGACATTTGAGAAATAGACAACAGTATAGAAGGGTATTTAACCACTAAACTATCAGCATATTCAGGGAATCTTTCAAAATCATGTAAAAATGGATTACCAAAAGTATTGGTTATTTGTAAAATACCGCCTAATAAAACCGCAAATAGAAAAAATATAACCATTCGTGGTTGTTTGAATAAAACAATAGCATCTAACCCTAATGCGCTAATGATGTTTTTTTCTTCAGTTTTATTTTTTGTTGTTGGAATCAATGGTAGCAAGAATGAATAAAGGCTGAGTAATAAAGCAGATGCAGCTGCAATATAAAGTTGCATGCTACTCAGTTCTAATTTTAAAAGACTCACAAGCCACATAGCAACAATAAATCCAATGGTGCCAAAAATTCTGATACAAGGGAACTCGGTAATAACATCAAGTCCACGTGATTCTAAGCAAGAATAAGCGATTGAATTTGAAATGGCGATGGTTGGCATGAAAGCTAGGCAATGAATCAATATCACAATCATCATCATGAAAGGAGATGTTACAGAAGCCGCAATAAATAGTGTTAAAGCACCAATTAAATGACAAAGCATATACAAACGGTTAGCAGGTATCCATCTATCCGCTACAATCCCAAGTAAGCCAGGCATAAATAAAGATGCGATACCCATTGTTCCGTATATCGAACCTACTTCAAGACCAGTAAATTGTAATTTACGTATCATATAAGAACCGAGAGTTATTAACCAACTTCCCCAGATAAAATATTGTAAGAAAAATATAACCCTAAGTTTAAAATGAATATTCATTTATAATTCCTTAATAAACAAGATTTACTATAATCTAATATCTAAATATCAATAAAATAATTATTTGATCAAAATAAAAAATGGCAGATTAACCTGCCATTTTTTTAGTTTTGATTTAATAAAACAGACTCCAGTGCAACAGTGATCATTTCTTTGAACCCTAATTGTCTTTGTTCTGCTGACATTGCTTCGCTTTTTCGGATATGATCTGAAACCGTACAAATAGCCAGTGCTTTTGCACCATATTCAGCCGCAACGCCATAAATGCCAGCAGCTTCCATCTCAACGCCTAAAATATTGTACTTTTCCATAATATCAAACATATCAGATTCAACACTATAAAAAAGATCAGCAGAAAAAAGGTTACCAACTTTAACATTCACACCCAATTTTTTAGCTGCATTAACGGCATTACAAGTTAAATCAAAATCGGCGATAGCGGCAAAATCATGATCTTTAAAACGTAAACGGTTGACTTTTGAATCGGTACAAGCACCTAACCCAACAATAACATCCCCCAAGTTGACATTAGGGCTAATTGCACCACATGAACCAATACGAATGATGTTTTCAACACCATAAAATTTAATTAGTTCGGTTGTATAGATTGAACAAGATGGAATACCCATTCCATGCCCCATAACTGAAACCTTTTTATCTTTGTAATAACCAGTAAAACCCAACATGGATCTTACATTAGTAACTTCTGTTGCATTCTCTAAAAAGGTTTCTGCAATAAATTTTGCTCGTAGCGGATCGCCGGGCATTAAAACGGTTTTTGCAAAGGCATTATCAACAGCATTAATATGCGGGGTAGACATTAACTTCTCCTGATATTTGTTTTGAAATCGATATTACTTAAACTTAAATTATTTATTTTTTTATAAAAGATTTACCGTAATCCATTGGCGATAAATCAAAATAATCGGCAACACTCTGTCCTATATCGGCAAATGTTTCACGATGACCTAAAGAGCCAACAGGCACACTATCTCCGTAGACAATGACAGGTATATGTTCGCGAGTATGATCGGTACCTGACCAAGTTGGATCACAACCATGATCGGCGCTAATAATAAGCAGATCGCCAGGTTGGATAAGCGCTAACATCTCAGGAAGACGACTATCAAAATATTCTAAAGCAGCGGCATAACCTGAGACATCGCGACGATGCCCATAAGAAGAGTCAAAATCGACAAAATTAGTAAATACAATCGTATTATCTTTAGCCTGCTTAATTTCTTCTAGTGACGCATTAAATAAAGCTTCAAGACCGGTTGCTTTTACTTTTTTGGTAATTCCAACTTGTGCATAAATATCGGCAATTTTACCAATTGACACTACGGTACCTTGTTTTTCATCAACTAGTTTTTTAATCATCGTTGGTGCTGGTGGTTCAACAGCAAGATCGTGGCGGTTACCCGTACGCACAAATTCGCCCGCTTTTTTACCAACAAAAGGTCTAGCAATAACGCGGCCAATGTTGTAATTACCTTTATTTAGCTCATCACGTGCAATTTCGCAGACTTCATAAAGTTTATCTAAACCAAATGCCTCCTCATGACATGCAATTTGGAATACAGAATCAGCAGAAGTATAAAAAATTGGCTTGCCAGATGCTATAT
Organism: Gilliamella sp. Occ4-3; assembly: GCF_001690675.1. NCBI lineage: Bacteria > Pseudomonadati > Pseudomonadota > Gammaproteobacteria > Orbales > Orbaceae > Gilliamella > Gilliamella sp. Occ4-3. The sequence goes on along the minus strand of NZ_LZHR01000033.1, from coordinate 2,462 downwards.
GTTCTTCACCAAGTTCATCAAGAATGACTGTACCAGATGAGTGACAATTACCGAGGTAACCAGGAAGTTTTGCACGAGAGACAATTTTATCTAAAAGATCTTGAGGGAAGCTATTAGTGGTATTAGTAAAATAACCCCAGTCAAAAAGAACTGGCACGCCAGCTAATTCCCAATGTCCTGATGGTGTATCTTTACCTGAGGAAATCTCGCTTGCATAGCCATATGAACCAATAATTTCGCCTTCAGTTTGCATACCTTTAGGATAATGACCAGTTGATTCATACGCCGCTTCGATTAAGCCCAATTTGCTTAAATTAGGCAATTTTAGTGGACCACTACGACCATGCTCAGCTTTACCTAAAGCACAAGCTTCAGCAATATGTCCTAAAGTATCAGCACCCTCATCGCCATATTTATTGGCATCTTCAGCGCCACCGATACCAAACGAATCTAGGATCATAATAAAAACTCTTTTCATAATTTCCTCTAACTAATAAGCAAAACTTAACTTGCGCACAATCTTTTTATTAGAATTCTGGTTATAATTTATAGAAACATCGCTTAGTTAGCTATAATACACGATAACAAAAAACAAAAAAGATTTAAGCGTTGCTTTAGCTGAATATTTGTATAAATAATGTGATTAATTTGATCTTAGTCATATTTTTGTATATCAAAAAATTTATAAAACATTTTTTTAAGTGTAGAAATTAATCATGCTGTTTACACTATTTTGAGAAAAAAACGTAATGAATATACATAAAAAACAAAACATTCCTATAGCGACGTGAATATCTATTGTTTAAAAATAAATTATAATTTTACAAAATCACCTTGCTCATAAACGAAATTGGAAATCGAAAAGAGTGATACGAACGTTAAATGGAGATGTAGTATAATCGTCAAACCTTTAGATATTCAAAATATAGAAAATAAAGGCTTAAATGATTTATCAACCATAATAATACAGTTAAACCCATAAAGCGATTTTCGGAAGAAAATGCCTTATGGGTTTTTAGAGGATTATTTTAACTATGAAGTATAAACAATCTGGTGTTTCCCTATACCTAAACTTTCCAGCGTTTTTATGCTTTTGGTCAGTTTGGTTGCCATTTTTCTTAGTTTGTATTCATCATTTTATATTTACCTTATTTTTTACTCATTAGAGTAGTTTAAAAATTAGGTAAATACACAAATTTATTTACATGGGCGTATTCTGTTAAATTTACTCTATTCCAAATCAATCAATACCTAGCACCATTCGCCCATTCTTAGTTGCCACATTAATCACATTGTCTAAATCGGTATAACGGCATCCTGTTACTAACAATTTAAGTTCTTCCCACATATTACCCGTTGAAAATGGTAACATATAATCACTAACATTATCTGTGCCAATAGCAACAGGAATACCAGCAGCCGCCAGTTCATCAACAGGGGTTAATGAGTTACGAGTAGGACCTTGTTCTTCACGGCGAGGGCTATCGATCCAAGCAAAAGGGCAAGCAATAACCATCATTTTGGCCTCTTTCATTTTTTTGTAGAGTTTTTGGCGATATGCTAAACTATGTGCAGTGATAGAAATGCTATGGATAGCAACAACTCGCCCGTGCATACCATGCTCAAGGGTTTTATCGGTAAGTTGTTCTGTTTCGATCTCATCTTGTGAGTTAAATTGGTCAACATGTACATGCACCATTTTGCCTAGTGATTTACCTGTTTGCATTAACACGTCAAGATGTTTAAGTCCCATACCTTCACCATGATCACGCTCATCACGACGCGGTAAACCGCCAATAATATCAACTAAATCAGCCCCTTTATCAAACCAATAACGTGCTTTTTTATCAATAACACCTTTAAGTGTTTGATTAACTAATTTTATGGTGATGTCATTTTTATAAGTTTCTCGTGCTCTTAAGGCACCTTTAATTGCTCGTTCTTCAGCAATAGGATCAATATCAACAAACGATCCCATGGCACTTACACCTTGCTCAATCATACGCTCAACCGCCATACTAAAATGACGATAGTAATCATCTTCACTCATTGATGCTTTGACTTTATCTAATGTATCCCATTTTTCAATTAAAGTCTGTTTTTGATAAACATCAAAACTATCAACCGAAATAGTAAAAGCACGATCAGCATGCATATGTGCATTAACCCATCCGCCTTTTTGCTTAATATTATTCATTAAATAGGCTTTTAAACTTTGGTCTCTTGTGGTTAATAACATGTTTTTATGTTCAATCATAATATGCCTCTACAATTTAATCATTTTAAATGAAGTTGATAAAGTCGGGCACAATAGGCAAAAAAAATCCCCCAAAAAGGAGGATAAAATGGAATCAATAATATTAATGATTAAGATTACTGAGTTACAATTGATCATTGTGCCTACACCGTGTCGATAAAAAATTGCAGAAATTCTAACCAAAATATTTTTAATAGCAAGTACT
>NZ_LZHR01000032.1:0-20415 GCF_001690675.1 Gilliamella sp. Occ4-3 | reverse complement strand
GATAATTTCGAAAATAATTCGAGAAATGATTTCGAAGATATAAATAAGTTTCGAGTAAAAACTTGTCGAATAGGATTATTTGATAAATTTAAGACATAAGTTTGCCAGTGCTTGTGCCTTGTGCCTTGTGCCTAAAATGATACTGCATTATGTTCCTCGCGTCAAGTAATATTTTGTTTTATTTGAATTTTTTGTAATTGTTTGCTTATTTTCCTATAGCAATAAGAGTATAGTCGTTAAAAAAATAATTGGCTAGTTTTCTGGCGGATTTTTTTGTAAAGAAATGTAAATAAATTTAAAGAAACATAAAGATAGAAATGATTCAGTTATAAAAATAAGTGAATTTTTTAACTAAAATATAATGTCAGATTACAGACATTTTGACCTTTGATGGAATGATTAATATTGCTGATAACTTCTAAAACACAAACACACCCAACAACCTAGTTTAGCGTACTAGCTTTACTTGGTTATCGGTATATTTTGGCGCTCTGATAAGGCAAGCATATTAACATTGTGGTGCTATAAGTGTGTTTTTTGCTCTAAAATCGTTCAGGTAGACTATTGATTTTATTGAAGTTTTTATTTGCATTTTTAAATAAAATCAAATACTTATAGGCTAGTTATTTTTTTATTACGTTGAATTTGGCTTTTTAATAAAAGCGCTTTTATATTTAATAACAAAAGCGCAAGGTTCGTAGGGGTTGCCTGCTCAGTACCCCAACTGCGAGGGGCACTGTCCTTTGTTATATTATCCTCTATTTGCGCCATAAACTATTCCAGATCTTAAGGATTAAGAAATACACACTAAATCTAAGGTGTGGTGCAAACAGCATAATAGCCGAAGGTGGCACCCATGTGATTACTATTGATGTAGCCAGTGTCGGAGTAGACATAGAACTGACGGCCGGGTATGGCGTTGCTCGTCCAATAACCATAGTGGGCGTGAGTGCTGTAAGCGAAGTCCGCATTAGCATAATGCGACATGTAACCCCACTCCGTGAAAAAACCAGCTCCAATTCGACGCTGGTAATAATTTTCAGATGAAGACGGCGTGGCACTAGAAATAGGAAAACTAGTTGTTCTGACTGCATTGGTTAAATCTCTTAACTGCGTAAGACGATACCCCAAACGACGACACCATGTTATTTGAGCTGGTGCTGTATCGTATTTACCTCCTCGGTTAACAAACCACTGCTTTAACTTAAAGCCATATTTTACTACCTCGTCATTAGTTTTAATATCTCTACCCACTAACTCAAACGTCTGCGGTAACACTGGCTTAGCAATTGGGTTGGGATTCGGATTAAGCCATTGATTTCTTGCCTCTGGACTTGTTAGCTTAACACGGGCGACAACTTGTCCCTTGTCTTCATCAGGAATCCACTTATCATTAGCTACAACATTTGTCACTGTCGCAGTGATTCCCCCCAAAGTAACGGGTTCCCATGTCAATTCATTTATATCTACTCCACTTATGAGTAAATCAAAATATAAATTATGCCCACCCGTGGTCGGAAAATTTAGGCTGTATGATTCAGGATGAATTGATTCAAAATCAATTGATTGTACTAAAAAGCCCTTATAAGGATTCCATATGTCAGCTGGACCCGCTCTTTCGTCATCACCCAAAAGTAGATTTGGTCTTACATAATTGATAACTGGCGACGGTAGCAGTATTGCATCACTACGATTACCTGTTCGAGATTTTTTGCCATTCGCCTGTAAATTCCATGAAGATAACAATAATAACAGCCCCAACACCAATAAGCTTTTTCGGGACAATTTTGATAATAATTTGAGAGATAATTTGGAAGGTATAAATGAGTTTTTTGTAAAAACTCGTCGAATAGAATTATTTGATAAATTTAAGACATAGGTTTGCCAGTGCTGGTGTCTGGTGTCTGGTGTCTAAAATGATAATGCATTATGGTTTACCTGTCAAGTAGTGATTTGTTTTATTTGGATTTTTATAATTATTTGCTTATTTAATAAGCTTGTTTTCCTATAGCGATAAAAGTATAACCATTTTAAAAATTGTTGGCTAGTTTTTTGGCGGATTTTTTGTAAAAAAATGTAAATTTTAGAAAAAAACCGAGTTGTTTATACTTTATAGTTAAAATAATCCTCTAAAACTCATAAGGTGCTTTTCCCGAAATCGCTTAAGATTTTGTATTCTATCTTTTAAATCGATAAATATTTGCGATTTGTGTCATATCTCATTTCAAAGTTTGTATCACTTTTTCCACTTTGTCATTCGCTTGTGGATTAAGTGGTTTTGTGAATTTGTGATTGATTCGATGCTATTACACGTTTTAACATAACGTTCATTTTGCTGGTTAAGGGAACAAAAAACTTCAATACGGTATTCTTACACGCTATCAATGATTGAACAACTAACCATAAAGCATTTAACCAAATTAGTAACCGTTAGTTTTTTTTATAATATAAGCGCCATATCACTTATTTGTGATATGACGTTAATTTTGTTTTTATATATTTTTTGTTACAGTAGTTTTTTAAATTACTGTAAACACCACGAGATATTCCTATAATTATAGGAATATCTCCCTGTAAATTATTTTGAGTTTAAATCTGTTTTTATATCTAATTTTTAATTAATGACTGTTTCGGTTAGTGATTAACTATTGAAAGCACTTTCACCATGGCTATTAATATCCAGACCTTCTCTTTCATGTTCTTCTGATACTCTTAAGCCAACAATGATATCTGCAATTTTATAAGCAATATAAGCAACCACTGTTGTCCAAACTACGCAGGTAATAACACTCATCAATTGTATTCCTACTTGAGTTGCCATTGTAATGCCTTCGGCATAACCAATACCTCCTAAAGATTCTGATGTAAATATACCAGTTAATATACAACCCACAATTCCACATACGCCGTGTACACCAAATACATCACATGTATCATCAACTTTTAGAATTCTTTTGAGTGTTGATACTCCCCAGACACCAGCAAAACCACAAATAAGCCCTATTAACATAGCACCACCTACACCAACAAGACCTGCCGCTGGTGTTACACCAACTAATCCCGCTATCACTCCTGATGCCGAACCAAGGCAAGATGGTTTACCTCGTAAAAACCATTCTGCAAACGTCCATGCCAAAACCGCGGCTGCTGTTGCTGCAACAGTGTTAATAAAGGCTAAACCTGCGATTTCATCTGCATGCGTTGATGATCCTGCATTAAAGCCAAACCAACCTATATAAAGAATAGCAGCTCCAAGGTAGACATAAGGTAGGTTAAATGGTTTTAGTGGTTCACGATTATAACCAATACGTTGTTTGATCAGATAAGCACCCACTATTCCTGCAATCGCAGCATTAATATGTACTACAGTACCACCAGCAAAATCAAGTGCTCCTTCATCACCTAAAATTCCGCCTCCCCATACCATATGCGCCATGGGAATATATGAAAATGTAAACCATAACACCATAAATATTAATACTGCTGAAAAACGAATTCGTTCAGCAAAAGCACCAGGAATTAAGCAACAAGTAATACAAGCAAATGATCCTTGGAATGCGATCCAAATTAGCTCGTAAATCGATCCTGACACATCTGTAATACCTATTCCTGCTAATAGAAAATGGTTAAAGTTGCCATAAAACCAGTTTCCTTCACCAAAAGCAAGTGAATAACCATAAATAATCCATAGCACCGCTATTAACGAAAAAGTTACTAGCACTTGTGTTAACATCGATAACACATTTTTAGAACGTAATAATCCACCATAAAACAATGCAATCCCTGGTACCGACATAAAAAGTACTAGGGCGGTACAGATCATCATAAAGCCGTTATCCGCTTTATCAACTACGGCAGCTTCTTCGGCAAAAGCTGAACTTGAGAATAAAATAACTAAAAAGGGAATAATTTTTTTCAACATAATGATTTCCTTAACAATCAATTACAATGCCGAGTCATCGGTTTCACCAGTACGTATACGCACTACATGTTCAAGTGAACTGACAAAAATCTTTCCATCACCAATTTTGCCAGTATATGCTGCTTTAGTAACTGTACTAATAACTTGGTCAAGTTCATCATCTCTAATAGCTAAATCAATTTTAACTTTAGGTAGAAAATTGACATTATATTCTGCACCACGGTAAAGTTCGGCATGACCTTTTTGTCGTCCAAAACCTTTAACTTCGGTAACAGTTAATCCTGTAATACCTATATTAGATAAGGCTTCTCGGACTTCTTCTAATTTGAAAGGTTTTATAACTACGGTAACTAATTTCATCAATCGCTCCTAAAAATTGTGAGTTACAGATTAAATTATGCAAAGAGTGTGCCAAAAAAATTAACTTGAATTGAATTTGCTACTACAACTTAATTTATAAAAATATAGCTATCATAAAATTAAAGTTCAGCTGTTTTGATTGGAAGGTTAAAACAAAAGATAACAAATAGTTAATAGATTTATTATTTAGCAGCGCACTAATATGGTGCCAATGCATATTAGTGGTGCTTAGCTGTTATAAAAATTAATAGGATCTAGAATGTCACCATTAACTTGCGATATTCGTCATAAGCAAAGTGATCTGTCATGCCACTAATATAATCCTGCAATAAGCGACATCGATAGTAGAATTCCATACACGCAAAATTTTCCGCTTTATTTATATTGAGTTTGTTAACTGCTTGTTTATAAGCGACACAATGTTTTGAGGATAATTTATGATATAAGCGAGTTTCAATAGGATAATTTTTGTGATGTTTATCCTCAACCAATTTCAAAAAGTCGTTAGTAGGCATATCAAGCAGTGGGCTATAAATATCGAGTAATCCACTAATAATTCGGTACCCTTGAAGTTCAATATTTTCAACCGATTCATGGTTAAATATATGTTCAAGTCCAACTGTTTTGAAAATATTGAGTAATTTATATTCTGCACCATGATCTTCAAGTAAGGCATGATTAAATGAGCCGTGATAAATTTCTTCAATATTTTCAATAAAGCGTTCAGCAGCATGTGGTACCAATTTGCCAATAGTGTTGACACGTAGGTACATAAAAAATTGGTCGATGCCTATCGCATCAAAACCATTTTGATTTAGATTTTCATAAGGGCGATTGACAACGGTATCAAACAGATCACCTTTTTTAATCGGTCCCCATGCCTCAGCTAAGTAAGTATAAAGCTGTTTTACTGTTAGAATTTTCTTTTCAACCGCATCTTCTAGATCGGCAATGCAATATGAGATATCGTCGGCGGCTTCCATAATATAGGTAAATGGATAACGATGAAATGGTTTGATATCAAGCTGTTTAGATAACTCCTCAATAAATGGTTCTTCTGATAAATAATAACCTGCTTTTTTCATTAAATATGAAAATTCTGGCAGTACCGGCTTAGACCAATAAGCTGGTTTAGAATATTTCATAATTGAAGCAATCTGAGAGTAAGTTAAATTGAGACGTAATATTGTATGCACTAAACGAATTGCTTGTGCATTACCTTCGAAACTTGATAAATCTTGGCGGATTTTGGTTTTAAGTTCTTTTATTTCTTCTTTATCGCTAACATTTATTTCAAGAAGTCGATAATTTGTTGCTTTGCCAAGACCTAAACGTAGAGTAAACCATTTATTAATGGCGGCCTCACCAAAATGACCAAATGGAGGATTACCAATATCATGCATTAAACAAGCCATTTCAACTAGGCTTTCAATCGCCATTATACAATTATCAAGCCCATATTTTTTTAATTTTCCAGCATTGCCAAGGCGATTAACGATTTCTTTGACTATGTATCGCCCAACTTGTTGCACTTCCATAGAGTGAGTAAGTCTTGTTCTAACTACTGAGTTTCGTTCTAATGGAAAAACTTGCGTTTTTTGCTGTAGGCGACGAATAGCGGCTGAGTTTATGATGCGTCCACGATCACTTTCAAAACAGCGTACTATTGAGTACTCATCAGACAGAGCTTCACGCTGTTTGCTAGCATAACGCTGATAATTGATTTTTTGGTTAAAGTTGATCATGGTTTCATCCCTAATTTAATCACTCAAATTGTTTTAAGTTTTCAAATTGCTAATGTTTGTTTTGCCCATTCAATACTTTTTTGATAATCATTAGGTAATAACGGTATTAAATTCTCTAATGCTTTTAACAATTTGTTTGTTTGGTTATGGGTTAAATTTAAATGCCCTACTTTACGTCCAACTCTAACTTCTTTTTCATACCAATGAAGATGTACCAAATCAATTGATAACCAATTTAAATTTAATTCTGTGCCAATTAAATTAACCATAACTGATGGCGTAAATACATCTGGCTTAGGAAATGGAAGCCCCAATATAGCACGAAGATGTAATTCAAATTGGCTAATTGAAGCTCCATTTTGCGTCCAATGACCACTATTATGTACTCGTGGAGCAAGTTCGTTGATCAGTAGTTCATTACCAACAATAAAGCATTCCATTGCCATTACGCCAATATAATTCAATTTATGCATAATAGCAGATAGCATTTGTTCTGCTTTTATTTGTAATGAATCTGATTTGTTAGGTTGTACAACACTTATTTTTAAGATGCCGTCTTGGTGGAAGTTATTGGTAAGGGGATAAAATACTGTTTCACCTTTTGCATTACGAGCGCCTATTAATGACATCTCTTTTTCGAACGGGATAGCCTGTTCAACAATAGCGTGCTGATAGATATCATCAGGTACAGTTATTGGACCATTAATAGCAATTCGCCATTGCCCTCGTCCATCATAACCGCCAGTTCTACGTTTAACAATTAATAGATCACCAAGTTCAGTGAATAACTTTGACCAATCTTGGTATTGATTAAGTGCAAACCATTTAGCTGTAGGTAAACCTAGTTCATCAAGTAGTTTTTTTTGAGTTAAACGATCTGCAATAAGCGGAAAAACCTCTCGATTAATAAAATGCGGATGCTTGGCTAAAATCTGTGTAAATGGCGTATCTGACCATCGCTCAATTTCAGCTGTTATTACTGACTGTTGATATGGAATGACGGTAGGATCTACATCTAATCCAACTGGATAAACTTTTATACCTATTGGTTCGCCTGCTTGCTTAAGCATTCGCCCTAATTGCCCGTTACCTAGTACACAAACAGATTGAAGTTTCATATTATGCATTCACTCTTGGATCTGGGTTATTTAGTACCTCATCAGTTTGAGTTAATCGCCATGTTGATAAACGTTGATATATTTCTTTATCATGTAGAGCTAGAATCTGTGCAGCAAGTAATGCCGCATTCGCTGCACCAGATTTACCTATTGCTAAAGTACCAACAGGAATACCTTTAGGCATTTGAACAATAGAATAGAGACTATCTACTCCACTTAATGCAGCACTTTGCACTGGAACACCTAATACAGGAATCAGCGTTTTAGCAGCTAACATACCTGGCAAATGAGCCGCACCGCCAGCACCAGCTATGATTACATCAAAGCCTTTTTGTTTAGCATCTTCAGCAAAACAAAATAATTTATCAGGGGTACGGTGAGCAGAAACGATTTCAACATGATAAGGAATTGTTAACGCATCAAGGATGTCGGCTGCGTGTTGCATAGTAGTCCAATCGCTTTTGGAACCCATTACTATGGCAATTCTAGGTTGAGTATGCATGGCAAATGTATGAATAATTAAAATAAGATGTATGTGAAGTATACACTAAAATTTAATTAATGGGGATAGTAAGGATTTTATCTGTTAGCAATTAAAATACATGTTCCCAGCAAAATGAAGATGATAAACAAAGTGATACCGCCGAATAGTATCGGCGGTGAAGAAAAAGTTAGCCTTTTACTACTGCCACGATTTTAATTTCTATCAAATATTCTTTTTTCATTAACCCTGCTTGCACTGTACAACGTACTGGTGCACTACCTTTAGCTACCCATTCGTCCCATGCTTTATTCATAGCGGCAAAGTCACTTTTATTAACTAAAAATAATGTTACATCTAATATACGTGATTTATCACTGTTAGCTCGGGCTAATATTTTGTCAATTTCAGCTAATGCACTTTTAGTCTGTACATAAGCGTCATTTTCAAGATTAGTAGGAACACTTGTGTAATAAATAACGTTATTATGGATCACTGCTTCAGACCAGCGGTTATCTGGATCAATTCGTGTTATTGTCATCATATTTTCCTTGTTAGATGAGTTATTAAGATACTTTAATAAAATCAGCACGCAATTTTTTTATTTCATCACGCAATACACCAGCTTTTTCAAACTCAAGATTCTTAGCCGCTTCGTACATCATTGCTTCAAGCTCTTTCACTTTTGCCTGTACTTCTTTAACTGAGACATACTGATAAGGTTTGCCTGGTTCAAATGCTTGTACTTTAGCTGTTGATTTTTTGGTACTTAAACCTGCCTCTAATACGTCTTTAATTTCTTTGCGTACTGATTTTGGTGTAATGCCGTGTGCTGTATTAAAGTCTTCCTGTTTTTTACGACGACGGGCAGTTTCATCAATCGTTTTTTGCATAGCAGGGGTTATTCTATCAGCATATAATATGGCTTTACCATTTACATTACGAGCTGCACGCCCTACGGTTTGAATTAGTGAACTTTCTGAACGTAAAAAACCTTCGCGATCAGCATCCAATATTGCTATTAGTGAGACTTCAGGTATATCTAAACCTTCTCGCAATAAGTTAATACCCACAAGTACATCAACTTTACCTAAACGTAGGTCACGAATAATTTCCATACGTTCAACCGTATTGATGTCTGAATGCAAATATTTTACAGTTACATTATGTTCTGACAGATAATCAGTTAAGTTTTCTGCCATACGTTTAGTTAATGTGGTCACTAAAACACGCTCTTGGTTATTGATACGAATTTTGATTTCAGATAATAGATCATCAACCTGCGTTGCAACTGGTCGAACTTCGATAATAGGATCTAATAAACCTGTAGGTCTAACTACTTGTTCAATAATTTCATTACCTGATTTTTCAATCTCGTATTTAGCTGGTGTTGCTGACACATAAATAGTTTGTGGCATGATGTTTTCAAATTCAGCAAATTTTAACGGTCGATTGTCTAGTGCTGATGGCAACCGAAAGCCATATTCAACCAGATTAAGTTTACGTGAACGGTCACCATTATACATTGCTCCTAATTGTGGAATAGCCACGTGAGATTCGTCAATAAACAGTAATCCATCAGGTGGCAAATAATCAAATAAGGTTGCTGGCGGATCGCCCGGATTACGCTGAGCTAAAAAGCGTGAATAGTTTTCAATCCCAGAGCAATACCCCAATTCGGTCATCATTTCGATATCAAATAATGTCCGCTGAGTTAAACGTTGCTCCTCTAATAGACGATTATTGTCTAACAATACTTTTTGACGCTCTTTAAGTTCCTGCTTTATTTGAGCAATAGCGTTTTCCATAATGTTTCTTGGTGTGACGTAGTGCGTTTTTGGATAAATTGTTATCCGCGATACTTCATTTATGCTATTACCTGTAAGCGGATCAAACATAACAATTCGATCGACTTCATCATCAAATAACTCAACGCGCACAGCAAGATCGTCTGAATCAGCTGGAAAAATATCTATAACATCTCCTCGAACACGGAATGTACCACGACTAAAACCTATTTCATTACGAGTGTATTGCAATTCAGCTAATCGAGTTAAGATTGAACGCTGATCGGTTATGGTGCCTTTTGTTAGGTGTAATATCATCGACATATAGGTTTCTGGTGCTCCTAAACCATAAATTGCCGACACCGAAGCAACAATTACAACATCACGTCGTTCTAGTAGTGATTTAGTGGCAGAAAGACGCATTTGTTCTATATGTTCATTGATTGATGCATCTTTTTCAATAAATGTATCGGTTGACGGTACATAAGATTCAGGTTGATAGTAATCATAATAAGATACAAAGTATTCAACCGCATTTTCAGGGAAAAAGGCTTTCATTTCGCCATATAGCTGAGCGGCTAATGTTTTATTTGGTGCTAAAATAATTGTAGGGCGATTATGTTTAGCAATAACATTTGCCATGGTAAATGTTTTACCTGATCCAGTTACGCCTAATAGTGTTTGATGCGCAATCCCATCATCAAGATTTTGATTAATCCTTTTTATTGCTTCTGGCTGATCACCAGCTGGCTTAAATTCGGAACATAATTTAAATTTTTTCATTACATCGCAACCTAATATTTTACCTATTAATAAAAATTATCCCCAAAAGGACTTGACCTTTTAAAATTTACTATTTTTTGTTCAATTAACATTTTCATTTATAAAAAAGACAACTAATTTATAACTTGATTTACGGTAACATGTTGATATAAAACAAAAAAATATTTCATGATTAAGTTACAATCAAATTAAGAAAAATCCTGATAGTTACTGAGGTTAGCGCTTTTTTCAATAAAATACTCACAGAGTTATCCACAGGCAACGGGGATAACTTTATAAATATAGTCTTTATAAACTTTTTTCAATTATCAAGATAAAATTTCAAAAAAAAATCCCTTTTATTTTAATGTTTATTCCTATCTTTAACGCTACTTTTGATAGTTTTAACTAATCATTCGATTTATCTGTTCGATTTGATATTGATAGCTATGATCCAAGTTTTGGATGAAAGTCAATCGGTGAGTGATGCATTTTGGCGCATCTTCTGCGTGATGAGACACGAATAGCAACTGCGTGTACCCTTCACTAATTAAACGATCTATCCAACGTTTTACTAATTCTCGATTAAGATGATCGAGCCCTTGCAATGGCTCATCTAAAATAAGCAGTGTCGGATGTTTAACCAACGCTCTGGCAATCAATACTAATCTTTGCTGTCCCCAAGAAAGCGATTGAAAGGGTTTATCCGCCTGCGTTTGTAACCCTAGTAATTGTAGCCATTCATCAGCCAATTTAGCTTGTTTATCACTGGTAGCTTGGTAGACACCAATCGAATCAAAATAGCCTGACAATAACACAGTTTTAACGCTAGAACTAACTCGATAAGCCAAATGTAAGCTGCTACTAACATAACCAATATGGCGTTTAATATCCCAAATCGTTTCACCCGAACCTCGTTTACGACCAAATAAAGTGAGATCATTGCTATACCCTTGCGGATGATCGCCAGTTATTAAACTTAATAACGTTGATTTACCTGCGCCATTAGGTCCAACTATTTGCCAATTTTGTTTGGCTTTTACTCGCCAAGTTAATCCATTAATGATTGCTTTATCATCATAATATACATAACCATTATTTAATATGACTCGATCTAATTGATCAGCTAATTGAGTTGGTGGTTCGTCGGCTTCTGGTAATGGCATATTGGAAATATTTTCCAAATCAGCTAATTGCTTAACAGTTGTATCGTTTAATATTGTATCTTTTGTATCAATTTTCAATAGTTGGCAGTCGGCTAGTATGCCAATATTTTCAATAAATGTAGGAATTTCATTAAATCGATTCAAAACAAGGACAATTGTGATACCTTGCTTAGCAAGATCTGCTAGTATTTCGGCTAAATTTTCACGTGATGCCACATCTAAGCCATCAAAAGGCTCATCTAATATCAGAAAATCAGGCTGCTGCATCAAAACTCGACAGATTAAGGCTTTGCGTGTTTCACCAGTTGAAAGATATTTAAAGCGTTTCGTTAATAGGTGTTCAATTCCAAATTGTGTTGCTAATTTTTGGCAAAGTACTTGATTAAAATTATTTTCTTGTATAATTTGCTGAGTGGTTAATCCTGTATCGTTTTCACCTTCGCTTAGCATATCTGTATTATTGCGTTTCCATTCATCATCAATTAGTTTTTGTAGCTGTTCAAACGATATGTGTGCTATGGAGTTAAATTGATTAATTACTTTGCCTGATAATAATGTTTGCTCACCAGACAATGCTTTAACTAGTATAGATTTACCGCTGCCATTACGCCCCACAAATGCAACATTACTGCCTTGATTTATTGTAAGTGATTCAATGGTAAAAACTAGGTAGTCACTAATTTTAAAATGTGCGTTTTCTATTTGTAGCATGATAACCTCATATTGCTAAACTAATGTCGCAACAATAATATTTTGTGGATTAATAAATAGTTTTGATTGTTTGCCTGTAGTTAAGGCCGATTTTTTTACTTCACTGGCTAATTTGTTAGCATAAAGCACTATGCCAGAAGATAGTGTGAAAGCAATTTCACTCCAATTGCCATCAGTAGTTATTTTTTCAACGGTAACCGACAAACAGTTTTCGTTTTCGATTTCATTTTTTAATTCAATTAATGGAGCTTTAATTAACAGCAATACTGTTTTGTCCGTACTCAACTTTAGCCGTTCAATACTTGATTGAGTAATGTAAACTTTTAACTCAGTTTGATTATCACTAAGTAGCACTGTAATAAAACCAGCAACATCGTTTGTTTGAATCTGCTTAACCGTACCATATAATTGATTTCGTGCACTAGTTTGTAATGATAGTCTAGCTGTTGCTTTTAAAATATCATCTAAAGGTACTTTGTCATCATTTAGTATGTTAAAAGCATTTTGTTGTAGTTGAGTTAATAGATCATAGAGTTGAATAAATCTAACTGCATAAGCACTCAGTTTAGTGCCTCCTCCATTTTTACCACCAATTGCAGTAATTAAAAAAGGTTTAGGTGCTAATTTATTTATTTCATTAATGGCATCCCATGCGGTTTTATAACTAATACCAATTTGCTTGGCAGCCTGACTTAATGACCCCGTCTGTTCAATTGCTTTTAATAACGCAATACGCCTTGGATCAGTAAATAACTGCTGTTTTATATTTAACGTTAATAAAATTTCAGGAGAAAACATAATTTAACACCATGAAGAACCGACTAATCAATTTGGAAGAGATAATAGTGATTATTGTAGACCCTTTTTGGCATTCCTTCAAAACTTGTTAAAAATCTTGTTGATTATCATATCGTATCAGCTTAAATGAATTTTAATTGTACTTTATATATAAATTCTGCTAGCATCGATATGTTATATTTTATATAACGGCTATTTAATAATTTGCCAAATAACGTAATAAATCATAATAATCAATTGGATAAATAATATTAACAGTTAAAATTAACTCAATTTTATTGTGAGGAACAGAATGAAAAAAATTATTGGAATTATCTTAATGATGGCAATCACTTTTTCAGTTTCAGCTGCTGAAAAAATGACTATATTTGCCGCAGCCTCATTGACTAATGCTATGCAAGATATCGCTGCATCTTATAAAGCAGAACATAAAGATGCAAATATTGTATTCTCATTTGCTTCATCATCAGTATTAGCTAAACAGATTGAACAAGGTGCACCTGCGGATATATTTATGTCAGCAGATCAAAAGTGGATGACTTATCTTATTGAGCATAATTTAACTAAAAATAAAGACGATTTATTAAAAAATACATTGGTGCTTATTGCTCCCCAAAATTCACATTTAGAGAATGTTTCAATTAATAAAAATACCAATTGGGAAATTATTTTACCTAAAGGTGAAAGAATAGCTATTGGTGATCCTGATCATGTACCAGCAGGAATGTATGCAAAAGAATCATTAACTAATTTAGGGGTATTTAATAAATTATCGCCACAATTTGCTCCTGCAAGTAATGTAAGAGACGCTTTGGTACTAGTTGAGCGTAATGAAGCTGCGCTTGGTATTGTATATAGTACCGATGCTAAAATAAGCAATAAGGTAAAAATAATTGGATCCTTTCCTGATGATACATTTAAGTCTATCGAATATCCCATCACTTTGTTGAATCCAAAAGCAACTGATTTTTATAAATATTTAAATTCATCACAAGCTAAAGCTATTTTTGAAAAATATGGATTTATAACAAAGTAATTTAATAAGTAAATAATTTTATAAAACTATGTTATTAACTGAATTTGAATGGCAAACCTTGCTACTTAGTTTAAAGATAGCCGCCACAGCAATTGGTTTTAGTTTGCCAATAGGCATTTTAACCGCTTGGATATTGGCACGCTGTCAATTTTTTGGTAAATCGCTATTTGATAGCCTCGTGCATCTTCCTCTTGTTTTACCACCAGTTGTTTTAGGTTATTTGTTGTTAATAACCATGGGACGACGTAGCGTTATTGGCGAGTGGTTGAGTAGCCATTTAAATATTAGCTTTAGCTTTAATTGGCAAGGTGCAGCTTTAGCTTCGGCAGTAGTTGCATTTCCATTAATGGTGCGTTCAATTCGCTTAGCCATTGAATCAATTGATACACGCCTTGAAAACGTTGCTCGGACTCTTGGAGCCCATAAGTGGCGAGTTTTTATAACTATTACTTTACCATTAGCCTTTCCTGGTATTCTTATGGGAATTGTATTGGGTTTTGCCCGTTGCTTAGGGGAATTTGGTGCAACAATCACTTTTGTGTCAAATATTCAAGATGAAACCCGCACCTTACCATTAGCAATGTATACGTTGCTACAAATTCCCAATGGTGAACAAGGTGCATTACGGCTGTGTATTATTTCGGTTGTGTTATCACTAATCGCACTTTTTTTATCCGAATTGTTAAATCGATGGCATAAAAAGAAGTTAGCAGGATAATCAATATGTTAAAAATAGATGTTCGCAAACAACTTGCTTCGTTTTCGTTCCAATTCAATCACGAGATAGCCTGCCAAGGGGTTACTGCTATTTTAGGCGTTTCTGGCTCGGGAAAATCCACACTAGTAAACCTTGTTAATGGATTAATTAAACCTGATCAAGGCCAAATCCAGTTGAATGGCTTACCACTAGTTGATTGCGATAAACACCTTTTTGTTACTCCTGAAAATCGGCATATTGGTACCGTTTTTCAAGATGCATTACTTTTCCCTCATTATAAAGTTATTAAAAATCTGATTTATGGTGCTAAAAATTTCAAGCAATTAAGATTTGATGAAATAGTTAATGTACTTAATATCCAACCATTATTAAATCGTTATCCTGCCATGTTATCTGGTGGAGAAAAACAGCGAGTAGCAATTGGTCGAGCACTATTAACAAACCCTTTATTACTATTAATGGACGAACCGCTTTCAGCTCTCGATATGCCAAGAAAAAAAGAACTGTTAACTTATATTAATAAATTAACTAATGAGCTAAATATACCCATTATTTATGTAACACATAATATTAATGAAGTTAAACAAATAGCCGATAATGTTGTAATTTTAGATCAAGGTAAGCTGATTGAGTTTGGTAAGACCGAACATGTTTTACAAAGTGACTATTTAAAAGAATGGTTATAAAGCTCTAAAGTATTACTATTTTCCGCTTGTTTAATATATGTCACGCCATCATGCCATGCACCAAGCACCGCACGAGTTGCAGTGTTGCCTTCAATTTGAAAATGATGTACAGCAGGTTTATGTGTATGACCGTGCACCATAATATCTGCATTATGTTTAACCATCATTTCAATAACTGCTTGCTGGTTTACATCCATGATATTTTCAGATTTGAGTTGATTATGTTGACTACTTTTTTTTCGTAACTTAGCTGCAATTTTCAACCGAATAAAAAGTGGTAAAAATAAAAATAATTTTTGAAGCCATTTATTATGCATAACTTTTCGGAAATTTTGATATTGATGGTCGTCAATACACAGTAAATCACCATGTAAAAAAATGATGTTTTTTCCTTGATTAGAAAGGCAATTAATCTCGGGCAGTAAGGTCATTTCGCATTGTTGCGCATACTTTTTCCCCAATAAAAAATCACGATTACCATGAACGAAATATTTTCTTATATTACGTTTTGATAAGGCTTGTAAAGCCTGCGCAATTTGATAATGTAAGTTTGTTTTTACATCATCCCCAACCCAGTAATCAAAAAGGTCGCCTAGAATGTAAAGCTCGCAGTTGTCGGGCAAAGTATCCAAAAAAGACAAAAAGCCTGCGGTTATATTAATATAACCTGAAGCAGGCTCATTATCTGCTAAATGAATATCAGCAATAAAATAACGAACAGGATTATTCAACCGTGACACTCGTAATAATAACATCTTCTACAGGAACATCAGAATGCATACCACTGCGCCCTGTTTTAACAGCTTTTATTTTATCAACCACATCAAGCCCATCAACAACTTGTGCAAAAACACAATAGCCATAACCATTAATGTCCGCAGAGCGAAAGTTGAGATAATCATTATCAACCACGTTGATAAAAAATTGCGCAGTTGCCGAATGAGGATCTGATGTACGTGCCATTGCTAAAGTACCACGTTCATTTTTTAGACCGTTATTTGCTTCGTTTTTAATTGGTGATTTTGTCTTTTTTTGGTTCATTCCTGGTTCAAAACCACCACCTTGAATCATGAAATTATTAATAACTCGATGAAATATTGTGTTGTTATAAAAGCCTTCTTTGCAATATTCAACAAAATTTTTAACAGTTTCTGGCGCCTTATCATCAAAAGTTTTGATTTTAATATCACCTAAATTAGTGTGAAATATAATCATTGCATAATCCTTTTTTTAATATATATCTTTCGAATAAAATTTAGTAAATCTTAATTAATATAAATTATTTACCAAATTTTTCACATGCTTCTAGTGTATTGCTCATTAACATAGCAACAGTCATTGGACCAACACCACCAGGAACAGGTGTGATCCATCCCGCTCTTTTAACAGCAACATCAAACTCTACATCACCTGCAAGTTTACCATCTGGCAAACGATTGATACCAACATCAATGACGATTGCACCCGGCTTTATCCACTCACCCTTAACATAATTAGCAATGCCTACTCCCGCAACAACAATATCCGCATTGCTAACATGTTTTGCTAAA
Source organism: Gilliamella sp. Occ4-3 (assembly GCF_001690675.1). Lineage (NCBI taxonomy): Bacteria > Pseudomonadati > Pseudomonadota > Gammaproteobacteria > Orbales > Orbaceae > Gilliamella > Gilliamella sp. Occ4-3. The sequence goes on along the minus strand of NZ_LZHR01000032.1, from coordinate 3,575 downwards.
TCAATAGTACGACTATGGGTAATGGTTGTTGTGCAACCTAATAATAATAACTCTAATGCCATTGGACGACCCACAATGCTTGATGCTCCTACAACGGTAGCATTTAAACCTGACAGATTTATGCCAGTGGATTCTAGCATTTTGACTACGCCATAAGGAGTACATGGTCGCAAGATTGGATCACGCTGTAGCAAGTGTCCAATATTATATGGGTGAAAACCATCAACATCTTTACTTGGATCAATACGTTCAAGAACCTTTGTTTTATCAATATTATCAGGTAAAGGCAGTTGTACTAAAATACCATGCACATCTAAACGTTGATTTAGTTCATCAATTAATGCTAATAATTCATCGGTGGTCGTCGAGGTAAAGTCATAAGCAAATGAAACAAAACCAACATCATCACAAGCCTTTTGCTTATTTTTAACATAGATTTTTGATGCAGGGTCTGAACCGACTTGAATTACAGCTAATCCTGGGACTGATAGTCCTTTTTCAATACGCATTTTGACTTTATTAGCAATTTCAGTTCGTATTTGTTTTGCTAATACTTTCCCATCAATTATATGTGCAGTCATAAGCTTCCGTTTAACTATCTTATTAGAGGTATCATTTTCGCAAAAGTTTTTATTAATGTCTATTTAGTTATGAATTGATTGATTAAGTTGATTCAATATTTGTTTGTATTGAGCATCAATATCTGTAATAACGGAACAAATATGAGCATCAAAAGCTTTTAATTTAGGTTTTTGAGCCTTCCATTCATTTTTAGAAATTTGTTTAATTGCTCCATAATTTTTAAAAAATTCGAAATGCAAAATACTTCCGCCAACAACATTATAAAAAATGCGTTGACCAATATCTTCTCCATCTTTTTTGATATTATTAAAATGTCGGTAAAAAAATCGCGTATTACCATTTTCAGTAATAATTGATGCATGTAACAACTTGACTAAACGTTTATATAATTTGTTTAACTCGCTTTTTAGCTCATTATCATCGCCCAATTGATTTTTTATTGCTTTTTCAAAAGTTTCTTTAACTTCAGTTAAAAGGCTTAATGATTGTTGTTCTAGTAGCGGCAACTGTTGACGTAAATCTTGCTGAAATTGAATCAGTTCTTTTTGTAATGATGGATTAAGTGATATCGTTTCTTTATTTAAAATGACATTACCATTTGGCATGATAATTAAATCATTTTTTTTATCAAAAATATGTACACTTTCTCTATTTATCGTAATGTCATAACTGGGCTTAATCCCACACTCTTTTTTAGCAGCAAATACGGTGATAGGTAACAACAAAGCAATCAATATCAATTTTTTTAACATATTCATATCCAGCTAGTTAATTCATGAAGATTATAACGTCTACTAAGAAATAAACATAATAAAATTAAATAAGTACTATAATTTTAAAAACAATACTCGCCAAACGGTTTAATTACTTTATATGATATCAAAATTAATTATAAGTAGTTTTATACTAAAACACATAGTTACCTGAAAGTTTTTGACAAACAATTTTTATCCTATTGAACAAAAATCGAATTCATCCTCCATAGTTTTTGCTTAAATTATACACCGCAAGTTAAATGGTAAAGAGTAGTAGGCTAGAGAACTAATACAGTAAGGATATTCATATGAATATGCGAGCCTTGACCATTAAAAAAGTGCAGACTAGCGCCCGATGGTACAGTTATATGATAGATAGTATTTCATGATAGTGTGTGAATTCTTTATACAACTAATGTTCTTAAAAGAGGTGAGTTTACTGAGTAATATGTAGGAACTACTTGTTGTGTTATTTATCGTAATTTGAGAAATAATGGTAATGGAAAACATAAAAAAATAGCGCCTTATCACCAGAAGGCAATATGGCGCTAAAATCATAAAAATAGCCGTCACTGATTCAGAGAGTTACGTTTCAGTTAATCTGAGTTTTATATAACTCGATATTATCATATATTGTAGAATCATTAACGTTTACACGCTATTTTACTATTGTCACCCTTTTCAGCTTCACGTGTAGAAACATAACCAGATAAGTTAACTGTAAAATAAATATTATACTTAGCGTAATCTATTTCTCTAGTCCAAAAAAGAACATAGTAAGTATTATCTTTAGGCCAATTTGATTTAGGATAGTTTTTATTCGATAGCCAGCCCCATTCCCCCATAACTGAACCGCCAATTGATCGCGTAAAACTATTGGGATAAATTTTCCAATTCTGATTTTCTGCAACATTAATAGCTGGAGAATTAGTATAATCTTTACGTAAAGGTATATTATCCATTCCTCCACATAAATTGATTGCATTAGATAAATTTATATTGTCGTTATTTTTAGGTTCTAACCATACAGAAGTTGGGTTAAATATATAATCATGAATGATTGAAGTATCTCTTTTTAACGTTGTCCTCACCGTAACATTTCCTGACGGCTTACTATTAAGTTCTACCACCCCATTTTGATCAACAGAAACACCTCCACCTGGGTTATTGAGTATTTGATAACGATAATCATCTTGTGCACCTATCATCACTAATTGAAATTTAGCTCCAGGAAAGCCAGTTGTTGGAAATTTTTTACCTGATTCTATTGGATTAGCTTTAAATCCCCAGTTATAAACATAATCAGCGCTATACCCTCCACCAGCGTTAGGATGTCGGCTTATATTCGTACCATTCCAAGCCCAAGGTCCTGAAATTGGGTTAGATGCCAGATTAGGATCATATGATCGCCATTGTAGATTAGGTGAAACAATCACATCATTTGGTTTTGCATAACAAATTTGCGATTTTGGTGCTATTTGGTAGGTCTTAGCTAGGGTAATTTGCTTGCCTACATCAGGTATTCCGTATGCTGAATGGGCACTAACATTGGTTTTTATGATGAGCTTTAATGGCATTGAAAAGCCACTACCACAACCTATCATTTTTTTCTTATCATTACCTATTATTCTTACGCCATTATTGTCATACCACCAATAATTAGTCGATTCAACTTTAAACGGCTCCTGTGGATCGGCACTATCACCATCTATATCGCTGTAATTTTCAACTTTATCTAAGTTTGTTGAAGTATAAATCGCCACTTTAAAATCATTCAACGTTAAATTACCATCAAATTCTTTCACTTCACTAGATTTTATAGTGCCACTCGCCTCACTGTAAAAAACACCATTGACAGTAAAACCATGTTTATCTGCACTCGATAACGCCACCACTTGCGGTGCATTCCCTGTAATAACCTGACTCGAAGTTGCTGTTAGTATTGCATTAGCTGAGCCAACATGTATCCATTGTGATAATAAGATTAAACCCATTATTTGAGCAAGTTTCGGTTTTGAGTGAGCTGTAAGTGTTGTTATTTTGGCAACAAAGTGAGATTTGCAATGGAAGTGTTTAAAACAGAAAGATAACAGTAAAAATAAAACGTTTTGCCGTAATATTAAAGGTGAAATAAAACGATTAACAAAATGCCGATGCCCGATGCCCGATGCCCGATGCCCGATGCCCGATGCCCGATGCCCGATGCCCGATGCCCGATGCCCGATGCCCGATGCCCGA
>NZ_LZHR01000031.1:0-20558 GCF_001690675.1 Gilliamella sp. Occ4-3 | reverse complement strand
ATTTATCAACTTAAAGACTTAATGTAAGCCAAATGTTTAGTTGCTATAATTTAGTATGTTATTATAAATAACAAAATATATTAAAGATAAAATACTTTATTTAAAATACTGTTAAGAATATAATAAGAAGAATTTTAAAGGATTTAACTTATTGATGAAATTATTATATTCTTCAAAGATTTTATGTGATTTTGGTAGCCATATTGAGCTACAAATACCTTTTTTAACCAATAAAACTACCAATGCTTTGCCATTGGTTTTTTTTTGCAAAAAGTTGGTTTATCGAATTTTTTAAATTGAATTAAAACATTAACCTTAACATTAAATATATTACTAAGTAGATACTATTATGAAAAAGACAAAAATTGTTTGTACGATCGGACCAAAATCTGAATCAAAAGAAATGTTAGCAAAATTATTAAATGCAGGCATGAATGTTATGCGTTTAAATTTTTCGCATGGTGATTACGAAGAACATGGTAACCGTATCAAAAATTTACGTGAAGTAATGCAAGAAACCGGTTTAAAAGCCGCTATTATGCTAGACACCAAAGGCCCAGAAATTCGCACTATCAAATTAGAAGGCGGTAATGATGTATCCCTAGTTGCTGGTCAAACATTCACGTTTACCACAGACAAAAATGTTATCGGAAACAAAGACCGTGTAGCTGTAACTTACGATGGTTTTGCGCATGACCTTAAACCAGGTAATCGTGTCCTAGTAGATGATGGCTTAATTGCTATGGACGTTAAAGAAATTAAAGGTAATGAGATTATTTGTACCGTTTTAAATAACGGTGAACTTGGTGAAAATAAAGGTATTAATTTACCTGGTGTTTCAATTAAATTGCCAGCACTAGCAGAAAAAGATAAAAATGACCTCATTTTTGGTTGTGAACAAGGTGTTGACTTTATTGCTGCATCATTTATTCGAAAACGTTCTGATGTAGAAGATATTCGTGCTCACTTAAAAGCTCATGGTGGTGAAAACATTAAAATTATATCTAAAATTGAGAACCAAGAAGGTTTAGATAATTTTGATGAAATTCTTGACGCTTCTGACGGCATTATGGTTGCGCGTGGTGATTTAGGGGTTGAGATCGCTGTTGAAGAAGTTATTTTCGCTCAAAAAATGATGATTAAGAAATGTAATAAAGCATCTAAACCAGTTATTACAGCAACACAAATGCTTGATTCAATGATAAAAAACCCTCGCCCTACTCGTGCGGAAGCTGGAGATGTAGCTAATGCAATTATTGATGGTACAGATGCAGTTATGCTTTCGGGTGAAAGTGCTAAAGGTAAATATCCGCTCGAAACTGTTAATGTTATGGCGACTATCTGTAACCGAACTGATAACACAATTCCAGCATCGTTAGAATTGACATCAAAAGAAGAAAAGTTGAGTATAACTTCAGCTGTTTGCTGTGGTGCTGTAGAAATTGCTGAGCGTTTAAATGCTCCATTAATTGTTGTAGCAACTCGTAGCGGTAAATCAGCTAGGGAAGTTCGTCATTATTTCCCTAGAGCTCGTATTTTAGCATTATCTTCAAGTCAAAAGACAGTTAATCAGTTAGCCGTGACAAAAGGTGTAGAGCCTATTTTAATTGATTCAATTAACTCAACTGACGATTTTTATCGTTTAGGTAAAGAGATGGCTGTTAAAGTATGCGGTTTACAACAAGGTGATATTATTGTGATGGTATCTGGTGCTTTAGTACCAAGTGGAACTACTAACACAACATCTGTTCACCGTATTTAAAACGGCATACTTATTATTTGTCCTGCAATAAAAAAGTTAGCTACATGCTAGCTTTTTTTTTTACATAAGATATCCTGTATAAAATACTATTAATAGAATTTGAAAGATTAAAATGATTGAAGAAAAAGTATATTTACCTAAGGAACTCAGTTGGTTATCTTTCAATCAGCGAGTTTTACAAGAAGCTGCTGATAAAAGTAATCCACTTATAGAGAGGATACATTTTTTAGGTATATACTCAAGTAATCTTGATGAATTTTATAAAGTACAGTTTGCCAACTTAAAAAAATATGTACTTATTGAACAAGAGCAAGCCAACTCATCTTCTAACTCTAAAAACTTATTACGTCAAGTAAACCAAAAAGTTATTCAACTAGAATTACAGTTTGACCAGCTTTATAATGAACTATTATTAGAAATGGCAAGAAATCAAATCTTTTTGATTAACGAAAGACAGCTTTCTTCTTATCAAGAAGGTTGGATAAAAAACTATTATAAACAAAACCTTAGACAATACATCACCCCTATTCTACTCGATAGTCATACCGAACTTATTCAATTTTTAAAAGATGATCATGCCTATTTGGCTGTAGAAATTATTTGTGAAGATAAAACCAATTATGCGTTACTTGAGTTACCGACGGATAATATTCCTCGTTTTGTTTTATTACCGTCAGAAGTTTCAACTAAAAATAAATCGATCATTTTTTTGGATAACATATTACGTTACTGTTTACCCGATATTTTTAAAGTGTTTTTTGATGCCAAAGAATTAAATGCCTATTCTATTAATATTAATAGAGATGCTGAATACGAATTAAACACAGAATTAGACAGTTTGCTTGAACTTATGTCACAAGGGTTAAAACAACGTTTGACTGCTCAGCCAGTTCGTTTTACTTATCAAAAAGATATGCCAAAAGCATTATTTGAGTTATTAATTAATAAATTGTTATTAACTGAACAAGATGCAATGCCAAGTGGGCGCTATCCTAATTTTAAAGATCTTGTGAAATTTCCAGACTTTGGACAAAAAAAGCTATTAAATAAAAAAATTCCTGGTTTAAGTTATAATCGATTTAAACAATTCCGAAATTCGTTTGATGCGATTAAAGATCGAGATGTGTTGCTTTATTATCCCTACTACTCTTTTGGACACGTATTAGAAATTATGCGCCAAGCTTCGTTTGATCCATCTGTTACACATATTCGTATGAATATTTACCGAGTTGCAAAAGATTCCCGCTTTATTCATGCGGCCATTAATGCTGCCAATAATGGTAAAAAGGTCACTGTAGTTGTTGAATTACAAGCAAGGTTTGATGAAGAGGCAAATATAAAATGGGCAAAACGATTAATTAGTAGTGGAATTAAAGTTATCTATTCACAACCAAAACTAAAGATCCACGCCAAATTATTTTTGATTGATCGTAAAGAAAATGGCGAAATTGTTCGTTATGCCCATATTGGTTCAGGTAATTTTAATGAAAGGACTGCAAGAATTTATACCGATTTTTCGTTATTAACTGCAGATCCTGTAATTACAGATGAAGTTAAAAATGTATTTAATTTCATTGAAAACCCATTTAAACCAGTTTCGTTCCATCATTTACTTGTGTCTCCACAAAATACCCGATTGAGATTCTATGAATTTATCCAACGAGAAATAAATAATGCCAAAACAGGTAAAGTAGCAGGTATCTATTTAAAGCTTAATGCAATAACCGACAAAGATATGATAGATCAATTATATCGTGCATCTTGCGCTGGTGTAAAAATCAGAATTGTAGTAAGAGGAACTTGTGTCTTGGTACCACAAATTCCTAATTTAAGCGAAAATATTACTGTCACAAGTATTGTTGATCAGTTTTTAGAACATGCTCGTGTGTATATTTTTGAAAATGAAGGAAAAAAAGATACTTATATTTCTTCTGCTGATTGGATGCCTCGTAACCTAGATAATCGTATTGAAGTGGGAGTAAAAATCTTCGATCCAATAATAAAATCAACTATCCATAATATTTTTAATATTCAATGCAATGATAATGTAAAGGCTCGTATTATTGATAAAGATGCAACTAATAATTATGTACAAAGAGGTAATAAGAAAAAAATTAGAGCACAATATGCCATTTATGATTATTTGAATCAGTTAGAAACGGTTGAATAAGGGATTTAAAGTGAATAAATTCAATGAATATGCGGTAGTTGATCTTGGTTCAAATAGTTTTCACATGGTTATTGCTCGTATTATAGATGGTGCTATACAGATCATTTATAAAAATAAAAAAAATATTCATCTTGCCACAGGGCTTAATGCTAATAACTATCTAAGTGAATCAAGCATTATGCGAGGCGTTGAATGCCTTACACTATTTTCCGAAAGATTAATTGGCTTTCCTCCCGAAAATGTTCGTGTTGTAGCAACTCATACATTGCGGGTTGCAAAAAATAGATATAAATTTTTAATGGCTGCGGCTAAAGTATTTCCATTTCCTATAGAAATCATATCGGGACAAGAAGAAGCACGTCTTATTTATTTAGGTACTATGACATCAGAACCAACATCGTCAAATGATACTAAATTTGTAATAGATATCGGTGGAGGATCTACAGAAATTGCAATAGGTAGAGGAAATGATCTAAAACCGTTGATTGTTGCTAGTCGCCCTATGGGATGCATAACTTATGCTAAACAGTTTTTTCATGAAAATAAAATTAACGCTATTTCATTCGAACAAGCAAAGCTTGCCGCCGAACAACAAATTGAATGTCTGATCAATATTATGAAAAAACAAAATATTACTGTTGCATTTGGTACATCTGGCACCATCAAGTCTATTTATCGTATCTTATTAGATATTGGTGTTTGTGATGGAATTATTACCCAAAAAAGGCTCGATGATTTAATTAGTTATGTTTTAGAATTCAACTCTTTTCAAGATATTGACTACCCTTCACTTTCTAGTGAAAGAAAAAGTGTATTTGTCAGCGGGCTAGCTATATTTAGTGGGGTTTTTAACGCATTTGGGTTAAATACTTTACAATTTAGCTCATGCGCATTACGTGAAGGGGTGCTTTATGAGTTGGCTGGAGGTCTTAATTTCCGAGATATTAGACAAAATACCGCGCAAACTCTGTCTGAACATTACAATATAGACCAATGCCATGCTACGCAAGTTGTTAAAACTGCAAAATATTTATTTTCTCAATGGCAACAACAAGCACCGACATCTATTCCAGCAAGCCTTGAATCTATTTTATATTGGGCTGCTTTGTTACATGAGGTAGGATTAAAAATTAACTTTTCTTCAGTTCATAAACATTCAAGCTATATTTTACAAAATAGTAATTTACCTGGATTTAACGAAGAGCAGCAATTACTTTTGTCTACTCTTGTACGTTACCATAGAAAAACTATCAATATAGATACACTACCCTATTTTAGTTTGTTCGAATACAAACATATAATACCGCTAATGCAAATTCTAAGATTATCTATACTCATCAATAACCAACGAAATACAGAAATTAATTTACAAGCATTTCGTTTAAAATTATTAAAAAATAAACTAACTAAAGTGACTATAGAAATTAATCGGGAATTTGTTGAAAATAATAAATTGATATTATTTGATTTAGAACAAGAAAAAAAATATTGGAAAGAAATTGAGGATTGGAAACTATCGGTTGTAGTATGTTAATTGTAAAAGCCCTTGTAAATCAATTTATATGTAGAAAAAACGTTTAGTTTACACTTCATAGAAAACTCCCCCCCCCCCTAAATTTCGTATATTTGTAAGTTTGTAACTATTGTGAATACCCCAATAGTACAAGATTCAAGTATAAAATATGGTGATACTGTGTGAGGTTGATAATAGCAGACACAACGACTTAATTACACAATGTGACAGCTAATGGCAATTGAGATTAATTTAGTGGTTTGTAGCTCTCTTGCCCATGTTTTTCGTTGCATTGTGAGCACTACAGCTTTTTTATGATTTCTTCTTGAGACTGCGATTTTAAACTTAACTCGACAAGCCTCTGTTACCGTAGAGAATTTTCTACTTTTTTGCTGTGCAATTTTAAGGTTAGTTACAGCTTTTATTTTTTGTTGAAAAAACTTCCTAATACCTTAAATTGATTTTTAATTTATTTGCTTTATAATCAGCAAGCCTTAAACAACCATAATAAAGGAAATAAAAATGAAGAAGACATTAATTGCACTAACAACTTTTGCTTGTTTTTCAAATTTTGCTTATGCTGAAACAAATGAACTTTACCTAGGAGGTCAATTAGGAGCTTCTATAATAAAAGTGAAAAATATTAAGGATACCTTACATTATAATCACGGCGGTGTTATCAACGATGGTATTTTTGACTCAATGCATAAAACTAAATTAGCTGGCGCTTTAAATTTAGGTTACAACTTTTCTAATTATGATATTCCTGCACGTGTAGAATTATCTCTTACCTTACGTGGCAATACAGATAAAAAAGAAAATAGATACACTGATTATGAAGAATATCGTCTTCGTACTACTCAAAAAGTCAAAGCCCGCATGAATACATTAATGTTAAATGGTTATTATGATATTGATATTGACTCACCAATTACTCCATTTATTGGTGCGGGATTTGGTGTTGCCTTCACTAAACTAGAAAATAGCCATAAGGAAAAATACAACGTTTCTGTTGATGGTTCTAATTATGAACGTTCATTATCAAAAACAAAAACAAAGTTTGCATGGAATGTTGCTGCTGGCGTAGCTTATAAATTGAATAATAATATGGTTGTTGATTTCACTGCTCGTTATGTGGATGCAGGTAAAGTAAACATCAAAAAACATAATGAATACTATCGAACTAATGCTAGTGCTGAGCTAAGTTCAATTGATTTATTAGCAGGTGTTCGCTATAGCTTCTAGTTAGCAAACTAAAAAAGACAATGGCCTTTTTAGTTTAGTTACCAATATTATCGCTACATTTCTTGCTATTGTTAATGTGTAGAAAAAAACTGGGTTATTTACACTTCATGGTTAAATAACCACTCCAAAACCCCATAAGGCGTTTTTTCTAAAATCACCTTATGGCGGTTAACAAAATTATAATAATTAATCAATTAAGACTTAGTCTTCACCTTTTGAATCACTATATACTTGTTGATTATGCCGTATTTTAATCCAAAGTTGGTATTACTCTTTTTACTTTTCCATTCATTTGTAAGCAGCAAGTTTAGTTGATTTTTGAAATACGGTGGTTATTATTACTGTAAACAACCCGAGTAATTCCAGCATGGCTTGCCAAAGAAACATGTAATTGATAATAAAAGCTCTCATCTAAAATTAAATGAGAGCATTTATATTTAGCTTTTAATTAAGCAACACCTGGAATGGTGAAGTCCATAATAAGCAATAAGGTTGGTAAAATGAAGATAGATAAAACTGTTGATGCAAAGAAAATGCTTGATGCTTGTTCTTGCTCAACATTCCAATTGTAAGCCAAAATAACCGCTGTTGATGCCGTTGGCATTGCCAATAAGAAAACTAACTCTTCAGCTTCCATACCTGTGATACCAAATAGATATACGGAAATAAGTGCAATAATTGGTGTAATGAAACTTTTTAACACAACATTGATCATTAACGGTTTAGATAATTTTAATTTAACACCATGAATACCAACACCGACCGCAATAAGTGAAATAAAGTTACAAGCATTTGACATAATATCAAAAGTGTTAAACACAAAATGTGGTAGCCATTTAGTACCATCGGTAACGCTCACAATTAACCCTAAAATAACGGCCAAAAACATTGGCTTCATAAGTGAATTTTTTACTGCACTAAAGATCATACCACCGGTGACTTTACCGCCAGACAGTTTAGTATCACAAAGTTCTAATAAAAATATTGTCATTGGGATCAATGATAATGCAACAACAAAATTAGCAATCGCAACGGAAATAGTTGATGCAGCCCCTAACATTAACGTCAAGAAAGGAACTCCCATCCCGCCCATGTTGGGAAAGCAACATAGCATTGCATTCATAGCCGTCGACTTTAACTCTTTGTGCAAAATGTATTTATTGGTTAAAAAACAAATTATCCATAAAAAAGACATAGTACAGAAAAACGCAATCATCCAAATGCCATTGAATATTTGCGACGGTTTAGCATGAGACGTATGCACAAAAAGTAAAGCAGGAAAGACAAAGTTTGATACCAGTCCTGATAATAATTTTTTAGAATCCTTCGAAAAGATCCCTTGTTGTACACATAACCAACCAAGAAAAATTAATAAAAAAACCGGAAGACAAGAACTAATAACTTGTCCAACTGCTGACCAGATCAGATTCATTTTTTAAAACTCCTAAAATAATATTACTAAAAATACAAATTCGGTAAATGGTCGGTAACTTCAGATTAGATATTATATTTATAGACCTAGCTAAAACTAAAATAAGTGGGTAACAAAATCGAATATATTTATTACATGTAAAACGATATTCTTCGTTGTTGAAACTTGATATTATTAATTGCTATTTCGCACTCAGTATGCTTAATTAAAATTAAAGACATTCTTTAATGAAAACCTTTGTTATATTCAAATATAAAATATAGTAACTTAGGTATTATTATACTTATTCTTCTCGACCTTGTGTAAATCAAGATCTACTAACTGTCTTAAAAACTCATAAAAACATTAAAACTTTACTCTAAACTTGTTGATAATAGAGTTTTATTTCTTTAAAAAACAATAAATAAGAAAATATAAATCATGAGTGTTAAATTATAGTAAAAATTAATATTGCACTAAAAGTTCTTAAATGATGCTTTTTTATAATGTGTTATTCATTATAAAAAACATACCTATTATAGATAATAATTTGATTTACTTTATTTATATAGAATTGCTGCCACAAAGCCTTATTATTGATATTCATATAATGACAATAAATCTTGAAAACAATATATAGTAAAGATTGTTTCTGAATAATCAATTAATAACTAGCATAATGTAAATCATTTCTGTGTTATTGTAAAATCAGTAATACATTTGACTATTTTTTGTCTAAAGATTTTTTACATATCAAATAATAACGGTTATGTTTTAACTAACTGATCATTGATAATTTTTTAGTTCGCTAACTAAAAAATCGATTAAACATCGAGTTCGGAGCGGTAATAATTTACGGCTTGGATAAACGGCATAAATATTCAAATCCTCGACTTTATAATTCAACAAAACACGAACTAAACGGCCTATTTTAATATCTTTACCAATAATAAAATCAGGTTGCAACGAAATACCACCTCCTTGTAACATAATTTGGCGGCAAGTATCGCCATTATTACAATAGATATTCGCTTTTAAATTCACCGAGTAATGGGCATTGTCTTTATAAAAATGCCATTGCTCTTTTTTAGCCCACTGACTATACATCACAATTTTATGATTCAACAAATCATCAGGATCATTCGGCATGCCATATTTAGCAATATAATCAGGCGACGCGGCGGCTATGATTTGCGTAGTTGCCAACTTACGACTAATCAGCGACGAACTTTCTAGCCGACCAATTCGAACAGCAAGATCGTAGCCCTCCTCAAGCAGATCAACCACACGATCTGACAACGTAATATCTAGCTCAATTTTAGGGTATTTATTGATAAATTTTTGCCATAAAGGCGCCAAATGCAAAATACCAAAACTAACAGGCACATTAACCCGAAGAATACCTTGTGGACTTGCATGATCTAAAGTGAGGCTATTTTCTGCTTCTGTGGTAGCATTAATAATGGCTTTAGCTTGCAAATAAAAAATTTGCCCCTCATGGGTAATGACCATTTTGCGAGTTGTACGTTGTAACAACCGAACTTGCAAGCGATTTTCTAATGCTTGAATATAACGTGACACTGCCTGCTTAGACATATTTAACTTAACTGACGCATCAACAAAACTATTACAATCAACTACCGCCACAAAAACCATCATTTCTAGTAATTTATTAGATCTATCCATCTGCCTTTCACCAACACCAAACAATTGTCCCACTTATTTTGACAATAAATCACATAATAGCTTATTTATCTACAAAATAATAACCATTATCATAAACAAATGGTGCTAACCAATCACAATAATTAACTTACCTGGATTCAAACATGAAGTGCAATTTTAAACACGGTGGAGTGAAGAAAGTAGAAAGGTGATTTATACTAGCACCTTCGCACCACCACAGTTTGGAGATTGCTATGTATTATAATCACTTTTCTAGGAAGGAAAGATACCAGATTTTCGTATTATTACAAGCCGGAAAGAATAAAAAAGAGATAGCCCAGCTACTCAATAGACATCCTTCGACAATAAGTCGAGAGATAAAAAGAAACTCAAAACCTAATCAAGCCTATCAAGCACATGATGCGGTAACCCTAGCTAGGAAAAGGCGAAAAAACAACGGTAATGGTAAACCAATAGCGTCTTCAGTATGGCGCCAAGTTGAAAAATACCTCATGCTTTATTACAGCCCAGAGCAGATTGCCGCACGTTTAAAGAAAGTCAGTGTCCAATCAATCTATAACTATCTTTATCAAAATAAAGCACGCTATGAACAATTCAAACCTTATCTAAGGCGAAAAGGCAAAGCCTATAGGCATTGTAAGGCACCGAGTATTAAAGAAGGAGACCGCCGATATAAACGGTCAATAAAACAACGTCCAAGTTATGTAGAAAGCCGGAAAACGCGAGGACATTGGGAGGGCGATACGATTATTAGCCGTAAAGACAAGCAAGCATTGGTGACATTAGTTGAACGCAAAACAGGGCTAGTATTAATTGGGCGCCTCAATCAACGTACCGCCTCCGAAACGAGAGATATGATAATAAAATTGCTAACGCCGTTTAAAAAAATGGTTAAAAGCATCACCTTTGATAATGGAACCGAATTTAATTATCATCATGCTATTGAGCATTATTTAAATACTACCGTATACTTTGCGGAGCCTTATAAAAGCAGGCAAAGAGGCACAAATGAAAACACCAATGGCTTAATACGTCAGTTTATACCTAAGTCAGCGGCCATTTCATTAGTTGATGACGAACAGATAAAGAAAATTCAATATCTATTGAACACACGCCCAAGAAAACGGCATAAGTTTAAAAGCCCTGCCGATTTTTATTCTAAGGAGTTAAGAAGAATTGCACTTCATGTTTGAATCCAGGAGTGTATATTCACGGGTTACGTAATAAATTAGGTAAAAATTTCATTCGCACAATACGAGGTTATGGTTATCAAATTATTGATGGATGTTGATAAATCGATTAATTTAAATTAGATAATTAAAATATGATTTCAGAATCACTTAGTAATATACGCCACAGTATTCGTTGGAACCTATTTTTTACTTTGGGTTCTATCATGTTGGTTTGTCAGATTATTACTGTCCTTTGGTTATGGCACGAAAGTAAAGAACAAATAGATGTATTGGTTAATTTGACTCTAAGTCAAAATAAAATTGATGAAGTTGTTGAAGAAGAATTAGAAGCGATTTTCGTTTTGTTTTGTTCTGCTTTTTCTATGATGGCAGTAACACTAATTTTAGCATACAAAGCGATCAAGTGGATCACAAAACCGTTGGAAATTTTAGAGAAAGATCTTAATCAACGTACCGAGGAGAACCTAAAACCCATTGCGCCAATCAGCAATATGCGTGAAATTAAATCGATTACATCTGTATTGAATAATCTTTTTATTAGGCTGAGTACAACATTATCTCAAGAACGTCTTTTTACCGCCGACGTAGCGCATGAAATGAGGACACCTTTAGCAGGCATTCGTTTACATCTAGAATTGTTAGAAAATAAAAATAACATTGATTGCACAGAGTTAATTGATCGTATAGATCGATTAGTCAGTACTGTAGAACAGCTATTAATGCTTGCTCGAACTAGTCAAAAGTTTACTGTAGGAAAGTATCAACATATTAATTTTTATAATGATATTATGATTCCGCTGTCTGATGAACTAACAGAATTGACTTCACAAAAACAGCAACAGCTTGAATGGCATTTGACTGATAAAGA
Organism: Gilliamella sp. Occ4-3; assembly: GCF_001690675.1. NCBI lineage: Bacteria > Pseudomonadati > Pseudomonadota > Gammaproteobacteria > Orbales > Orbaceae > Gilliamella > Gilliamella sp. Occ4-3. The sequence continues at coordinate 8,710 of NZ_LZHR01000031.1, read as the reverse complement.
TCTTATTTTTAATGGTGATGCAACCTTAATAAGACTATTAGTACGTAATTTAGTTGAAAATAGTTATCGCTACAGTCCTGAGAACACTAAAATCGTGGTAAGTTGTTACAAAATTAAAAAAGATATCATTATTACTGTAGAAGATGAAGGTAATGGCATTGATGAGTCTAAAAGCGAAAAAATGATCCAAGCCTTTTTTCGTATGGATCGCAAGCATAATGGTATTGGGCTTGGTTTAAGTATAGTCAACCGTATTGCTAAATTACATCAAGGTCTATTTACCTTAAAAAATAGACCTAATAATGTAAAAGGTGCTATTGCACAATTGAGGATTAATGATTCACTTCGTCAACTAAACGAGTGATTAATTTGTTGTTGCTATTTTCTTTAATAATGGATGTTAAAAAACGTTGCCAAGTTCGTTCAATTTTGGCTTTAGCAAAAAAAGGAATGTAATTGGCAATAGGAATAAGAGTTGAATTACCGATATTATCGATAATAATTAAGCGACTGTTATCTGCACTTAAGTGCTGAAACAAAATATTTTTGCTTTTTATTGTCATTGTAATAATACGATCTTTTAATAGAGCTGATTTCAAATTTCTTAATGAAGTAACTAAATCATCGTAATATTGCTTAGTTAATTTTGTATCAGCGAGGTATTTTTCAAGTGGTATAGCTATTTCTCCGGTATAATCTCGGATGAGTTGAAAAATATGACCTTTGCCATAATTGGTTGAAACTGGGCCGTAATATTTTGCTATTGCATCGAATGAAACATTACGTCTAATTAGATGTTTATAATAAGAAATTTCTCGATTAGTCTCATCTTCAGCACCGACATTATAATTCACTTTGATACACTTATTGGGATCATTTGGATGACGATAACATTTTCGGTGCAATCCTCTGCTAATATAATCTTCTATTGAAAGTTGAATTGTATTGCTCATTTATTTAAATATTTTGTTATTTAATGTTGATTTTAGTTTATCAGTAAGCGTTCCTTCTCGCTATGATTTTTTATTTTTACTCTAGCGCTTTTATAAAATTTCTGTATAATATTGCCACCCACGTTACGACAACGTTCTTCCCAACGTTGTTTTCGGTTGTCAATATTAGTATAACCACTCGAAGGGGTGAGTTAATTAATGGTAACAATCAAAAGTGTAAATAAATCAAATGATTTATTAACGTGAGATTAATTAAAAATTGGATAATTACGAATGAGTACTTTTTCAGCTAAACCAGAAACAGTTAAACGCGACTGGTATGTTGTTGATGCAGCAGGTAAAACGTTAGGTCGTTTAGCTACTGAAATCGCAAGCCGTTTGCGTGGTAAACACAAAGCAGAATACACACCACATGTTGATACAGGTGATTATATTATCGTTATTAATGCAGAAAAAGTTGCTGTAACAGGCAAAAAACGCACTGATAAGATCTATTATCGTCATACTGGCTACATTGGTGGACTTAAAGAAGCGACTTTTAAAGAGATGATTGAACGTCATCCTGAACAAGTCATCGAAATTGCTGTAAAAGGCATGTTACCGAAAGGTCCTCTTGGTCGTGCAATGTACCGTAAACTAAAAGTTTATGCTGGTAGTGAGCACAATCATGCGGCACAACAACCGCAAGTATTAGATATTTAAGGGGATAAAAGATGGCTGATAATCAATATTACGGTACAGGTCGCCGCAAAAGTTCTGCTGCTCGTGTATTTATCAAACCAGGTAGTGGTAACATCGTTATTAACAAGCGCTCTTTAGAGCAATACTTTGGTCGTGATACAGCTCGTATGGTTGTTATGCAACCGTTAGAGTTAGTTGAAATGACTGATAAACTTGATCTTTATATCACTGTTAAAGGTGGTGGTATTTCAGGTCAGGCTGGTGCGATTCGTCACGGTATTACTCGTGCGTTAATGGAATATGATGAAACTTTACGTTCAGCGTTACGTCAAGCAGGTTTTGTTACTCGTGATGCACGTCAAGTTGAACGTAAAAAAGTGGGTCTACGCAAAGCTCGTCGTCGTCCTCAATTCAGCAAACGTTAGGTGCGACAAGTAGCACTAAGTGCTTGATTTTTATGAATTTTTTCGTAAAAATCAAGTGAATGAAAGGCGAAGATGAAATACTTTTCCCTTTCATTCGTAGATAAGAGCGAAGATGAAATACTCTTTCCTTATTTACATGCTTGTAAACTCCTCGAGGGAGCCTCATACTCCCGAAGGGGAGAAAATACCGAAAGCGTTAAATAGTTAACCTTTCGACCCGTGTGCAAGAGGGGACATATTCATGTAAGCCTTTTGTAAGGATAATCCTTACCAGTCCAGAGTTGAACTATATACAACTACATGATGAGCCGAAGATATAGCTGACATCAAAACTTCGCCATGAAGAAAACTGGAGCCTTTTGAGAGTATACACTCTCCAGTCATAGTTGGACTATACACAACTACAAGGCGAGCAATTATACATTGCCGACGTCTCTATTTAACTAATAAGTTGCTACTTAATACCTATGACCTTTAATCATAGAAACATTAAGAAAGTAAGTAAATATATACAAAAGATTAGTCACAACATTATATAACCAACTAAAGTTAATAATAACTTTAAGGGTGATAATGAAGGGACAATAATAATCCTTGTACAATATATTATTGGTGGAATATCAGGTATAAAAACCTATTTACTTCACTCGAGCAGTTTTATGAGCAGTGCATAAGCTGTTATTGCCATTGTTGAATCATATAGAAAAAGTTTTAATTATATGAGAGCCAACCTATTATATGGCTAGTAGTAGTCTAGGGATAGTGCGAGGCTGGCAACGGTCTGGTGCGGAGCTTCCTGACAACGTACCCCCTTGAGGAATAGCAAGGTTAGTGAAATCGCGAGGTGAAACTAAGTAATAACCAGTAGCAGGTTATGAGGGGCAAGACTGAATAGAAAGATGAACGTAAGTGAATAGATGACAAACGTCGTAATGCTGGAAAAGCCAAAGCTACTGATAGGCTTTAACCAAAGGTACATAGTCGGTTACTCCTTTCTAGCGTGGGAGTACGCCATCATACGACTATCGGCGGACAGTCTACATCTTAACTATTCGTGTGGTAATAATGGAACTTGGTAAGCCTGTACATTTGCCGTCCACAATTCAGTAACCGTATATATACGGAAAACAGAAGAGTGTACGGCAGGCAGAGCGTAAGTAATGCTGTTGAGTGTGCAGGTAAAGGAGGTTAGAGAAAGCGAAGGGTTGGCTGTAATGGCTAACATAGGGTATGAGACATGACCTAATCCGAAAGGATGCAGACTTCTAACTGGTCTTCCGTCGCAAGATGACGGGCTAATCCTTTAGTGGATAATTTCTGATGGAATTATTTTAGGCGAGGGATGAGCTGACGAATGCCTAACAGTTTAAAATGAATTATTGGGAAGAATAACTCATCTGTTACAAGCAGACGTCAAGCTCAAAACTCAATCATTAACCATGTTACATCGTGGTAGAGTTATTTGATTAACTGAATAACTACCACATGTAACGTGGGAGTTTCATTGGTAGTTATTCACCACAAATCAAGTAATTTCTGCTACTTCTTGTATCAAGAGGTAAGTATGAAAGAGCAAGCTCATAATAGCTTAAAGGCTAATAAGAGTCCAGCTCCAGCGACCTCTGACATGGCTTGTAAATGGCACAGTATTGACTGGGTCAAAGCAACAAGACATGTTAAAGGATTGCAGAGTAGGATTGCGAAAGCGACACTTGAGAATAATTGGCGCAAAGTTAAAAGATTGCAAAGATTATTAACACGCTCGACTTACGCTAAGCAATTAGCGGTAAGGCGAGTGACTGAAAATAGAGGTAAAAGGACGGCAGGTGATGATAAGGTAACTTGGAGCACCGCTGAGGCAAAATGGAAAGCCATTGCAACGCTCACAAACAAGGGATATAAACCGCAACCATTAAGGCGGGTCTATATTCCTAAGTCTGACGGGAAGAAACGCCCTTTGGGTATTCCGACCATGAAAGACAGGGCAATGCAAGCACTCTATCTATTGGCCCTACAGCCTGTCTCGGAAACGACAGCGGACAAAGGCTCTTATGGTTTTCGTATTAATCGCTCAACGGTCGATGCGATAACCCATATACATCGAATATTCTCACACAAGGGGCGGAAAACTAACCAACCTGCGCAGTGGGTATTAGATGCAGATATCAAGGGCTGTTTTGACCACATTAGCCATGATTGGTTAATAGCGAATATTCCAATGAATAAGCGGATATTAACGAAGTGGTTAAAATCGGGTGTTGGGGACATGGGACAGGTAAAAGCAACGGAGGCGGGAACACCGCAAGGGGGAATAATCTCGCCGACACTGGCTAACATGGCGTTGGATGGCTTGGAGAAAGAGCTAGCTAATCACTTTGGTGAGAAAGCGAGCAAGAAAATCAGGCAACATAAGACGTACATGGTGAGGTATGCGGATGACTTTGTGATTTCGGGGATTTCAAAGGAATTACTGGAAGAAAAGGTCATCCCAGTGGTTAAAGCATTCCTCAAAGAGAGGGGACTAACACTCTCGGAGAAGAAGACGAAAATAACGCATATCAAGCAGGGTTTTGACTTCTTAGGTTGGAACGTAAGACAGTTTAACGACAAGCTTATCATCAAACCGAGTAAAAAGAATGTAAAAGCATTCTATAGCAAGGTGAGAGATAAGATTAAAAGATTAAGCATGGTTAAACAAGAAGACTTAATAAAGGTATTAAATCCAATGATAAGGGGGTGGGCTAACTATCACCGAAGTCAAGTAGCGAGTCAGGCATATGGGCGAATGGATGCATTAATATGGCGTGCGCTTTGGAATTGGAGCAAAAGAAGACATAGCAAGAAGGGTAAACGTTGGATAAAAGAGAAATACTTTAAAACGACGGCAACTCAAGTATGGAACTTTGGCACGATGATAAAAGACCGCTATGGTATGGATAAATGGGTTGAATTATTGCAATGTAGCAAGACGGCAATCAAACGACATATTAAGGTAAAATCGGATTACAATCCATTTTTACCGGAATGGGAATTATACGGGGAAACATTACACCAGAAGCGGATGTATGAGGAATTCTCACACAGACACAAATGGCAAATGCTGTATAAGGAACAAAAAGGTCGTTGTGGCTTATGTCAACTCCCAATCACAAAAGAGACGGGATGGCATGACCATCATATTATCTACAAAATGCACGGAGGGGCGGATACGCTCAAAAATAGGGTGTTACTACATCCTATTTGCCACAAAAAAGTCCATGCACTGAAATTAGAGGTAGTGACTGGCTTACTAAAGTCAATTGAAAGGCTTGAGCTGTATGCGGAGAAATTCGCTCGTACAGTTCTTAGGGGGCGGTGATACAGTAATGTGTCACTGCTACCCGACTAGCAATATTACAAAAACGTTACAATTTTGTTTCAAAACCCAGCGAATGCTGGGTTTTTTTATGCTGATTTGGTTAATTAAAAAGCTAAACTACGTAGGTTAAATATTTTTAAGAATTAAGATTATTTAGGAAATAAATATTATTTAATATTATTAGGTTAACTAATTTAATAAATCCTATACTTAAGCACATGTTTTATGAAACTGCTTGTCAAAATTAGGGCTTGAGGAAAAGAATTAAAGAAAATTTATTTTTTTTTAACAATTTTGTTATCCAATTTGTTAGAATAGACGGCAACTAGACTTATTTTAATTTTATAAATTTGGAGTGGATATGGTTGTTGCTGTTAATAAACGTTCTGTAATGACATTATTTTGTGATACAACAGATATTTACGGGCATCAGATTCGTTTTGTTTTGGCAGAAAAAGGGGTAACTGCGGAAATAGAGTTTGTAACGGCGGATAATTTACCACAAGAATTATTGGATCTTAATCCTTATGGCTCAATTCCAACTCTAATTGATCGTGATCTTACGTTATATGAACCGCATATTGCGTTAGAATATTTGGATGAACGCTTTCCACACCCACCATTAATGCCTGTTTATCCTATCGTTCGTGCTAATTCACGATTAACAATGTATCGTATTAAAAAAGAGTGGTATAGTGAATACAAAACAATTATTGCTGACCCTTATAGTGAGGAGGCTAAAACAGCACGAAAAAATCTTCTTGATGATCTTGTTTCGATTTCGGTTATGTTTAAAGAAAAAGATTATTTTATGAGTGATGATTTTACATTATGTGATTGTTATTTTGCTCCGTTACTTTGGCGTTTGCCATTGCTTGATATTGAATTACCAAAAGTGGCTGAAAAGAATTATTTAGCCTATATGGCGAGGATTTTTGAACGTCCTGCTTTTATTAATTCATTAACTGAAGCAGAAAAAAAAATAAGATCATAAACAATTAAATTTATCTTTATTTACGATAATTTTTGACAAGGTAGCCTTGATGGAACTTGAACAAATGACGCCACGTCGCCCTTATCTATTTAGGGCTTTTTATGACTGGATTTTGGATAATGATTTAACACCTTACATTGTTGTTAATACTTCTGTATATGGGGTGTTAGTACCGCAGGAATTTATCCAAAACAATCAAATTGTACTAAATATTGCCCCACAATCAGTTGGCCAATATTTGGCTACTAATGAACAAATTGAATTTAATGCTCGCTTTTCTGGTATACCACAACATATTGTGGTACCAATGGCGGCGATTGAGGCAATTTATGCTCGTGAAAATGGTGTGGGTATGGGATTTGAAGATGAACCACAATATAGCATACAGAGTGAATCTTTGTCCTCACAACCTGAACAATCTAAATCAAAACCTAATCCATTTCGTGTTGTAAAATAATTTGTAATATTGTTAATTAACGGTGATTCACTATGATGTATGCAGTAGATTTATCGTTGATAATGTTAAAAATAGTGAAAAATAGATGAATGAGTAACGAAATCGAATTAAAGTTTGAAATTAATACTAGTGATATTGCTAATTTAAGATATTTTCTAGATCAATGGGCTGATAGCGACCAAGTTGAATTTTCAACGATATCACCAGCAAAACGCAGTTCTACAAAACTCAATTTGACTAGTACCTATTATGACACAAGCGATTACTACCTACGTAATAATCAGTGTGGATTGCGAGTAAGGGGATATGAAAGTGCTCACCAAAAAGAGTTTGAAATCACCTTAAAGCGAGATAGCAAGTCTGTGGCTGGTTTACATGAGCGTGCTGAATTTAATGTTGACTTACCCAATTCAGAACCCAATTTAGCTGTATTACCACATATGGCATTACCCTATAATTGCGATATTGAGCGGTTACAACGAGATTTATTACCATTGTTCAGTACCGATTTCAAAAGGCAAACTTGGCTAATTTTTTTTGCGAGTAGCGAAATTGAGGTGGCACTAGACCTAGGGGAAATTAAATCAAACAAAAAAGTTAAAATCATTCAAGAAGTCGAATTAGAACTTAAACAAGGTAATAAACAAGACCTGTTTAATTTTGCTCTTGAGTTAAGCCGCTTCCATTTGCATCTTTTTTCACAAAGTAAAGCTGCTAGGGGCTATTGCTTACTGAAAAATGCATCACTTAAAACTTGTCAATTTGATCTTCAAGCCCATCAAGATCTAGCAAACCTGTTAAAATTTTGGCAACAAAATGAAGAATATGCATTAGAAGTTAATGATTTAGCATTATATCAACAAACGCTAAACCAAATAAATTTTATTCTAATAGATAAAAATCTTTCTTTTGAGCCTGAATTTGCTCAATGGCAAATGGCATTATTGACTATTAACTCTGTAAAAGAATTTGCTTTTAGTGAGATTAATACAAAGTTCAAGCTTATGTTGATCGCAAATCTGACTATTAATTAATAGGATAAAAAGTAAAATAATGAAGCTCTCCTTTTTTAAATTACCGTTCTTATTCCTGCTGTTTTATGGGGTGCTAGATAGCACTTTTTTAGTTGGACGAGAATTCCTTGTTGACAATATGGTTTTTAGCTATGCAAAGGTTAACCCATATATTTGGGCCGATTCTTTTTTATCATTAATTATTTATATTGTTTTACCTAATACTTTTAATCAGCTAGCAAATCTAGTTTTAATTTTTATTACTTCAGCCATAATTTTGTACAAGAATTCTGTCTATCGGGCCAATAAAAAGAATTTGCTTTGTGTGTTCTTAATTGTTATTTTTATAATAATAGGCATCAATGGTTATCAGGTGATATTTGAGCGACAGGTTCTTGGATTTTTATATTCTGCTATACCGCCATATTATTTTCCTTATATAGAAAGTCTCTATATAGGCGTATTTAGATTAGCTTGTTATATTTGGATAATAATGGTGATTTGTTTAGGGATAAAGCTACTGCGAACAGTTTTTGTAACAGAGCCAGATATGATTGTATTATCCTCGGACAATAGTCAAAAAACTCATTTATCTTTATTTATTCTATTATTTAATTTCTATTATTTATCTATTGCCTTATTTTGTTTAAATTTCTTTTTTGTTCCTAAAGATCCTCTGGATTCTATAGGTCCCCTTGAATACCACATTAGAACTATTATTTTTTATTCAGTATTTTTACTGATTGTAAATACGATTGGTTATTTTGTTTTGCGAAAACAATTTAAAACTGTTTATGATAATTTACAGGTGAAGTCATTAATTTCAAGT
>NZ_LZHR01000030.1:0-18352 GCF_001690675.1 Gilliamella sp. Occ4-3 | reverse complement strand
CCGGTAGGGTTAATACGATCATTTTCTTCCTGTATGCGGTCTTTATAAAGGTAATTATTACAATTTTTTAGTAAAAATATAATTAGTGCGCTACTGATGAGTAATGCAATGATGGTTAGTTTTTTTGTCATGATTATTGCCTATTAATAACCCCATGATTTATGCTTATAAAACATAGTGACCACTAGTCCCCGCCGTCAATTTTAAACTACCATCATATTGAATGTTGTAGTAATGAGTCCCTGGAGCGGGTATATCGCCCAATACAGCCTCCTTTAAACCGCCATAGCCAGGATACAAGCTATAAATATCCTTATTTTTTATCCAGTTTGGCACGTTTTCCATATGGTAATAAAAATAAATCATGCGCATTCCTTGCAACTGATCATCAACCTCATCAATTTTATCAACTACAATTCGACCAAAGCAGAAATTTGTGCCGCCCCACCATGTTTTATCAAGATATTTACGCCCTTCATCCGTTAAATTATAGCGGTATAGTGGCTTGTCGCCATCGTGACCGACCAGCTCTTCGGTAAATAATCCCTCTTTGGCATAAAGGGATAGTTTTAAGTTAAGTTCGTTATTAGCAGCGATTTTGTCATAAGGATCGTTAGGATCTATTTCCCCTTCAAGATAATGAATGGTATAGGGGTACATATCTGCATATAGCTCGCCCACAGCGAGGCAAACCGCTCTATTGCCGGTAGGGTTAATACGATCATTTTCTTCCTGTATGCGGTCTTTATACATGTAATTATTACAACTTTTTAGTAAAAATATAATTAGTGCGCTACTGATGAGTAATGCAATGATGGTTAGTTTTTTTGTCATTATAGCTCCTGTTTATTAAGATTATTTTGTTGCGCCGGTAATATCGTTTACCAACGAGTCTATCCAGTTAATTACTTGATACTGATAAGAGAGCAGATAAGGAAAGACCGCATTACCATCGCTGTCGGTTTTTCCTTCTGGCCAATATTGAATTGCGCAAATCACTTCAAACTCACCATTTACTCGACCTAATAGCTGGTTAATTCCAAATAAGCCTACATCAGGTGCTTTAGTCTTAGATGATGTTGTATCGGTATTAGTATCGGTATTAGTATCGGTATCGGTATTAGTATCGGTATTAGTATCGGTATCGGTATTAGTATCGGTATTAGTATCGGTATTAATATCGGTATTAATATCGGTATTAGTATCGGTTTGGGTGGTGTCTTTGTCTTCTTCATAAGGATCTGATTTCACTGTTATATCAATGGTGTGTTGCATTTTATACCAAGTTTCTAATGCTTGATTTTGTTTATCGGGGTCAGCTTGCAAATAGTCATAACTTTCTTGCTTTTTGTTTCTTACCATATTTTTATGCACTGGTTTAAAACATTTGGTATTACATTGAATCGGTTGAACAGTTAATTCCTTACCGCCATGACTAACCTGCAGAATAGTATCGAATTGTTCACCGCGATGGCGGATGGTGATCTCGCCTTCAAATGCGGCTTTATTCTTAACAAAATCGGGTAACTGCATCACTAAATGTAACTTGTACAGTGAAGTGTTTGGGGTTTGTTCTATGATATCAATGATTTCGCTTATATCATCCGATCCCCAGACTATGCCATTTATGCCGTTGACTTTATAGGGTGGTGCTTCGTTTTTATTGTTTTTGCCTTCTTCAAGCAGTTCACGAATGGGCACCTCGTAATGCGCAGTTCGGCAAGTTCCTTTGCGCGAAGCAAGGTAAAAATCCTGTTCGGATAAGTAGTTGCCTGTATCACTAATGGGATAAGGCGGATATAAGTCATTGCGAGCAAATTTACCAAAAATTGAGCGGTTGATCCATTTGTCCATTTCGTCCCAGTTACTGTCGTCGTCATAAGTACCAAATAGAAAATTGATCACAAATGGGGCTAAAAACAGCACGATTGTCCACGGGGCGGCAATGCCCAATACCATGCCAAGCCCTGCTGCGGCAAAGCCAATGGTTGAGTTTATCATAAACCCTACCGCGCCAGGATCACCACGGGTTACGGCATTCATTGAGCGACATAGATCACCAAAACTGTCGATTATGGCAATCGTTTTTGCCGCATAACCTAATATTTTGCCAGCTTTACCAATTTTACCAAGTAAATCGGTAAGTGTTTTGTCACGCTCGCAAAACAGTGCTTTTAGTTTTATGCCATCAAGAATGGCATAAGAAGCAGTTAAAGCGATATCAAGATAGGTTCTTAATAATGCTCTTGAAACTTTGTCGATAAATGCTGAATCAGTCAATGTGTTCAGGTTAGCTTTCAAAGCATTAATTTGTAGATATTGATAAGCAAGCGTAAAGACATTCATTGCACCAGATACTGATGTATCATACACGGCAGTTCGCCATTTTTGTTGTCCCTGAAATTTAGCTGCGTTTAGTTCTTCATATTCAATTACATTGACATCTTTGAATTTATCTACATTCGCAGTGCCTCGGCTAGTGGTCATTGATTGTTCAAACTTTATTCGTTCATTTTCATCGCTAAATGTCAGTAACATATCTAGTTCGACAAATGTACCTTTTGCCTTAGGTAGGTCTCGTTTTTTCACTCTAAATCTTTCTTGCGTTGACGAATAGTTCCCGCGTATACGGGTGCCATTGGAGGTCATTAGATTGCCATTATTACTTTGGGCATACACAACCTGCGCTGAGCTACCAAGATTATCTAAAAATTGTTGCAGATTTGATACTGGCACTTTTACTCTATATTGTTTATGCGCTGCTACTGAAAACATATTCATCGCTTTAATCAAGTGAGTATCGACCACTTCGGTTTTAAGGTTATAGGTATTATTATTAGAAAGGTTTTTGGCGATATTACTCATTGATAATTTGATCAGTTCTTCTTTTATATAAGCCCCGACAGTCACATTACCGTTAAGCTTTAAATTGGAGATTTGTTTGATTTTTTTGATATTTTTTTTAGCACCCGACAAAGGATTATTGACTTTGGTGTTTCCTTTTGGTATTTCTTTACCACGATTAGCTAAAATTGTTTTGACCTCTTGCGTTAACTGTTTATCAGCTTCGGGAATATCTCCTGATGTAACATTAAACAGTGAATAAGCACCTTCATAGCCCTCGATTAAATAATGATAAATGCTGTTTTTATTGTTTATCAGCATTGCCCACAGATTGGCTTGTTTATCTAAATAAAAGTTGCCGACAGAATCATTATCTAAAATAATCAACAAACTGGATAGCACGAGAATATGTTGGTCAGAGGTATCGGGATCGCATTCGGTTAACCAAAATGGGACAGTGTTTTTTTCGCCAAACAACCATAATAGATATGTCAAATAATCTTCTGATACTTGTTCAACATAGGTTAATAAATTTTGGTAAAGGGTTTTATCTAACGCTTTATATTTGGCTATTGATTCGTTATTAAGACGTTTTGATTCTTTGTTGTTCCAGCTTCGGTTTCTTTTCCATTCGGCAACTTTGTCTTTAGCGTTGGGATATTTGACAGCTACAACATCATAACCTTTTATTGTGCGTAATTTTTTCTTTTCTTGATAAATAGCTAAAATCTCTTTTTTTTGTGCATCTGAAATATTAATAAGTTGATAATCGCCCAATGGTGGTAAATTATCCATTCCAGATCCACTTAAACTGATCTCACTGATATACCTAAAATAAAAAAAACGGGCAACTTGATTATAAGCCCATCTAAAAGCGGGTATGCCTCGTATTGCTAATTTGTTTTCGATCGCAAATTCAGTATCACCCACCACATCTAACACAAAAATTTTATCCAATAAGTCCTTACCATTATCTCCTTTATAAAGCTCAGTTTTTAGCACTAACTTTGCCTCTTGTTCGGCATATCTTTTTAAATCTTTATTATAATGACCATTTGGTTTATAAAAGGCAAATAAAATACACTCTGACGCATCCTCAATTTGGTTATTGACTTTCAGTATATCTTTATAATTTTCAATACTATTGTATTGGTTACGTGCATAACTGGTTTCAGGTTTAAAGTAAAGAAAGGGGTGCTCTGATGCCTGACTTTGTTGATTAGTAAAATAATCTTCAATGGCTTTGGTTCTTTTACCGACTAAATTAGCCATAACTTCATAGGCTTTATTTCGATATTTTCCCGATAACCATTGTTGCGTTGGTAATGCAAAGTCCAATACTTTAAGTTTTTCATCCACCGTTTTATAATGCTGGTTATACTGGAGATCTAAAATATTTTCTGCATAAAATGATTTAATAATATCTGGGTCAATATCATCACCTAGCTGTGTTGATTCTTCAAGAATAATCTCTGGGATGGTTTTACCCAAATTTTTTCTTAGCCTTTTTTGAATCGCAATGGTTTGCTCTTGGCTTCGGCCTGCAAGCCCATTAATTACTGGTGCTAATAACTGTCTTCGTTGTACTGATAGCTCTTCGGCTAAACCAAAAGAGTCTTCAATCAATATTACGCCAATTTCATTAGTTTGATAATTTGAATTTTCTCGCGCTTCACCTTGGTAACCTTTTATCGTCTTTTTAAAATTTTCATTCAGCCCACCCGCTTCTTTTTTTAACGAGTTAAAATGGCTAGCAGTACAAAAAAGAGGTTTAAAATAATTAAGTATATTTGATGTGCTACTGTTTACGATTTCGTTTAAATCGACTTTTTTAGTATAAAAAATACCTTTGCCTATCGCTTGGTCAATTGGGGTGTTTAATGATGTTGATTTTTTTGTTAATTTATCTCGATAATTTTTTTGTTGTTTTTCATCAAAATAGTCAAGCACTTCTTTATTACTACATTCTATTTCAACTAGATAGCGTTTTATGGGCGCTGCTTCGGTATTCTCATCATTTTGTTCTGTGTCATTTGGTTCACTAGCTTTGGGCTTATGCGAACTTTGTGTTTGATTATCATTAGCTTTACGGATAAAATCACCAAAAGAAAAACTTCTTTGATGTTTTGAATCAGTCATATCAATAGGATTAGTCTTGGTTAAATCAACAACGGTAAAACGTTTATCTCGGCTTTCTTCGTTTTTGCGATAATATTCAATGACTTCTTTATCCCAACGATAAGGGCTATAGGCTATCCATGCTTTATCATAAATTTTATTATCTAATGTAATAAATTTCGCTTTAAACTGATGCCCATCTGTAACGCAAGATGATGGTAGCTCTTTTGGTCTTGATCCTTTGATATCCCTTAACTCTCTCAACCGAAAAGCTCCAGAATGAGTGACTTCAAAAGCTTTCACTTTTAATAAATTGAGATTGGTTCCCTCCCATTCTTTAACTGATTTATTTTTGTGTAGCAAAATATAGACGTACCCTTCTCTTAACGTTCGGTAGGCATATTTAAAATGCTTTAACGTTTCTGTAGGTTCTCGATCGCCTAGAGCTAACATGCCTTGCTCCCATTTGATACCTTTAAAATTTTTAGGCACAATACTTTTTCGGACTAAAAAAAGTGGAAAACCCGAACGCTGGCAAGCACCGCATTTACCATTGCTCAATTTCATATTGGCTGCGGCTTCATTAATTAGCTCAGGCGTAATTTCAGGTGGCGCTTGATTAGTTTCAACGTTGTCGTCTTCGAAGTCTGAATTATTGTTCTTGTTGTTTTTGTTATTAGAATCCATTTCATTTTTCCTTATTTCTATTTTTTATTTTTGTTGTTTTTCAATAATGCTTGGAATGTTGAATTGATGGCCAAAAATTGCTCTGATAATGTTCCTGGCGACTGCAAAGCAACATCGTCAATGATAGCGCTGATTTTTTCATGTTGTTGTAGATCACCATACTGCATGGAATAAAATACATAGATCGTTCTGTCTTTAATGTCTGTTAAGCCAAGTAAACTTGCCGTATAGTAATGCTCTATTAATGTTATTAAATCATTTTCGCCAACGGTTTGATTAATTTCTTCTTTGATGTCATACCAATTAACATATAGCCTAAATAAATTGTTAGATTCCTTTTGAAAAAAACGTATTTTAGGTGGCAAACTTGACGGTAGTAACTGATTATCTTTATTCGGTTCGATAACTCTTAATTTTTGTTGTATATCAATATAGTAGTAAGTTAAGTTAGTTGGGAAAAACACATTTATCCAATTTGGATCGGTCAGTTGGCTATCTTGTAAAAGTTGCATTCTAAACGGTTCGTAAAAGGGTACAAACCGCATTGAACACATTTCGCCCAATATTAAGCCTATTTTAGGTAACCATTGTGCAATTTCATCAATCGTTTGTTGCGCTACAAGCCAACCGCAAATATACGGTTTAGTGGTTAAAAAATCTTCACCAACTTGAACCATTGAGGAAAATAATAGATCTGTATTGACATCTTGATTAGGGTGACCAATACAGACTAAATGAGGGCAAGACGTTAATTCATGTAATAACTCTGGACGCTTAACCACCTCAATATTTTTTGGCGGTAAAAGTTGTTTTAACTGTTGTGGATAAAGTTCGCTTAATTCACTGGTTACGCCAAGCATATCAATTAATAAATAACGATAGTATTTTTTGTTATCTTCACTATTTAGCTGTTGTTGTAATGTATCCACTATATTGTCTCCGAGCATTGGCTACCTTTCGGTAATTCAACTTCTGGTACTTGGTAATTTGCAGGTCCTAATATACGAAAGCTAGCAGATTCAATCTGAACATCACCTGGGACGAGCATTTTTATCCCGCCATTTTCAATTACAATAGCAACATCATCACATGCCAATACAAGTTTTTTCTTGGCTGATATAATCACTTCGCTGTCGGTGCTGGTAATTGTCATATTTTGTTTTGAACTTAATTGCATTTCATCATTTTGAGCCTGTATTTCGACATTACCTTGCGAAGCAAATAGCTTTATGCCCATTTTGTTGGCAAATAGGCTTATCATGTTACCCGCAGTGACCATAAAGCGTTTAAACGCACTAACATCAACCGTGTTTTGTGCTGTCTGGATAATGTTTTCACCTGCGGTGTGTTGAATTGAACTTGGGGTGACATCCGCCATGCCAGCTGGTGCGTAAGTGAGTATTCCCGGTTGTTTTAGTTCTTTTAAGCTTTGTTCAAATAGCTGTTTTTGGGTTTGTAAATCAGCCAGTTCAGCTTTGGCGGCCTCGGCAAGTTCATTGAGCCGTTTAACCATTTCAGCCGCTTGCGCTAGTTCTTTAACAGCATTGTCCATTTGTAGCTGTATATGACTTGCTTGCGTTTGTTCTTCACTGGTAATATACAGCCCTTTACCCGCTCTTATCGCGCCCCATTCGTCGGTTCTCAGCTCAAAGCCTTCACCACGTTGTGCTTTTTTTTCGTTAACAAGGTGACCGATATTAAGTTGAGTTTTTCCGTATTCGGTAGCCAGTTTGATATGCTCTTGCCCACGTTTATCATCCATGCGCAGTTTGTTATTAGCTGGCGTGCGAATGACATTGCGGTGTTTGTTGATGGTGGTGACATGGTCAGGGTGAGCACTGTCATGCATTGCATGGGCAATATATGGCCTATCAGGATTGCCTTGCATAAAGGCGATGGCCACTTCGGTACCGTCAATTAATGGAAAGTGAAAACCATAGGTGTTACCCGCATAAGGTTTGGCTAAACGTACCCATAAGCTTTCCGTGCCACTTTTCCATTGTTTCAGGTCAACATTAAATTTAACCCGATAGCGCCCTTGAGTGTCGATATAGCCATAGGTGTCATGGTTGGGACTGGTGACACGGGCAGGTAATGTGCCACTAACTTGTGGCCAGCGTATGGGCGCAGGGCGATAGGGTTTTAAAGCTTGATAAGGAATGGCGGTAAAGGTGAGTTCATAGGCATCAGTGCGATTACCTTGCCCCTGCACACTTAAAATAATCACCCCGTCATTGATATCTGCCAGCGGACTGCCATTGATGTTAATCCATTGACCGGGAGCAAGGTTATAGTGGTTACTCTTGCCTTTGAGGATAATTTTCTGGCTAATGGCCTGTTCATGGCGAATACGCGCATACCATTGGCCGCTTTCAATCTGATTATCGTGAGTGTTATTGTCATTATCACGATTATCATCACTATTTTGCGGGTTCTCTTGGCCGTTGCTATCTAAGCCTTTATAGTGCTCGGCATAACGGTAGTCAGTGCCATAGGTGGTAAGGTCTTTGGGCTGGGTGTTTATTTCGCCCTGTAAATCGGCTAGGGCATCACGGTAGTTATAGTCTTGTACCTTGACTGAGGAGACCACCACTTCGCTATGCAAGCTGATATCCCACACACTTTCAACGCCCGTATCTGCCATGCCACTGGGTAGTTTATAGTCAATATCAGCCACCTGCGCATAGCCTTGCTCATAATCACTTAACACCATTACATCACAGTTGTGCTCAGCGTGCATTTCAAAGCGAAACCAGATACCGACATCAGCCAATAAGCGTTGAATAAATTCAAGGTCGCTTTCTTGCCACTGCGTAATAAACTCCCGCTCAGGGTAGCTATCTTTTAGCTCTAAACGGTAATCAATGCCCGTTAAACCATGACTGCGTAGCACTTCTTCAACCACACTGACCACGCTTTGATTTTGAAATATCGCATTATGTTTCCCCATAGCCAACCGTGCTAAGCACGAAGATAACACCACTTGATAATGGGCTTCATCTTTATTGACCGATAACTGACTAAACTCAGTAATCACCCCATGCAAGGTGCGTTTATTACTCAACGTGGGCAAGTCACTTAATGAGCGGATAGCGGAAGTTAATGGTTTGTTGATAACAGGATTAAAGGAGAAGGTCGATTTTTGATTAAGAAAGGAATCAGGCGATAAGGTTTTATCAGTACTGGTAAAAGTAATCACATAACGCCAAGGCTGGTTTAACGACTCATCACCATCAATATGCAAAACCGAAATCGGCGCCCCCAGCCCGTCAACCGTTAAGGTATAGCGATTATGGCTAACCCCACTCAAACCTGCCATTAAATCACTAAACCCGTCACCGAGTTGACTTAAAAGACGATTAAGTTCGTTTGACATGTTGTTCTCCTATTTATTTTTTACTCTGTACGACTAGCTGTTTCTTTTTCTAATTGTTTTTTATTACTGTCTTTTTCCTCTATTTTTGATACTTTTGAGGATGCTTTTTTTACCGTTGTTGCCTTTTTAGCTTTTGTTGGCTTAGTTTTACTATTTTTCGTTACCCATTCAAGTACAATGCCATCTGTTTCGCTAAAGTCGAGTTGTAACGTTAGTGATTGATTGTTTTGGCTATTAACCTGCTGTAGTAACAAGTTAGAAACTACTGGTAAGATTTGTTGATTTAAAATACTATCGATATTACGAGCACCTGTATCTGGCAATAAGCAAGCTGAAACTAAAGTATCGTAAAGTTTTTGACCAACATTAAACTCAATTTTGTAGTGTTTTTGTAATCGAGAGGCGACTTTATTTAATTTCATTTCAACAATTTTGCGCAGTGCAACATCATCTAATGGTTTATAAATGACAGTTTGAAAACGCGCTAATAATGCTGGTTGAAAGTGTTCACGTATAATAGGGCGCAATAATTCTTGCTGTGTTGCAATATCAGCATTTGGCATTTCGTCAAATAATGCCATTAATTCATCGCTGCCTAGGTTAGAAGTCATTAATATTAAGGTATTACGGAAATCAATTTCACGCCCTTCACCATCTCGCATAAAACCACGATCGAATACTTGATAAAATAGATTCAATACATCACGATGTGCTTTTTCGACCTCATCCAATAATACAACGCTATATGGGCGTTTACGGACGGCTTCAGTCAATATTCCACCTTGACCATAACCCACATATCCTGGTGGTGATCCTTTGAGTTGTGATACGGTATGAGCTTCTTGATACTCTGACATATTAATGGTGATCAAAGATTGTTCGCCACCGAAGAGTGTATCAGCTAAAGCTAAAGCTGTTTCGGTTTTACCTACACCAGATGGTCCGACTAATAAGAATACTCCCATCGGCGCATCTTCTGAGGTTAGCCCCGTTTTTGCGGCACGAATCCGTTTAGCGATGTCAAAAAGCGCGTTATCTTGACCAACAACACGTAAACGCAAATCATCTTCTAACATAAGCAAATGGCTTTGTTCATCTTTTAGTAGGCTTTCTAATGGCACTCCGGTCCAATCGGCAATAATTGAAGAGACAATTCGGCTATCAACATCAAGTGACAATAAAGGTAAATTTTTTTGTAGTTCACTTAATTTTTGCTGTGTTGAAATCAGTTGCTTTTGAATTTTTTTATCTTGTTTTAGTGTTAATTTTTGTCGTAACTCAATTAGTGTTTCAACAAGTTTTTTCTCTTTTTCAAATTGTATTTGTTGATTGGTTAATTTTTTTTGTAATTCGTCTAGTTGTAAATCGATTTCCCTCATACGATCTGTTGATAGCTGTTCGCCTAATATTACATCAGCTTCTATTGCCTCTTGTTCTATTGTCAATGAGGCAATTTTTGCTTCAAGCAACGTGATTGATTCAGGTATTGTATCTAGCCCCATGCGAACCCTTGCTGAAGCTGTGTCAAGCAGATCAACGGCCTTATCTGGCAGTTGACGACCACTGATATAACGTCGAGAAAGCGAAACCGCTGTTTTAACAGCTTCGTCCAGTATATGTACACCATGGTGTTTTGCGTATCGTGATTTTAAACCACGTAGCATAAGACAGGCTTTCTCGTCATCAGGCTCATCAACTTTAACAATTTGAAAACGACGCTCTAACGCAGCATCTTTTTCAAAATATTGTTTGTATTCAGACCATGTTGTAGCAGCAATTGTACGTAATTCACCTCTAGCTAGTGCAGGTTTTAATAAATTTGCTGCATCAGCTCCACCAGCTGAATTGCCTGCACCAATAATGGTGTGCGCCTCATCAATAAAAAGTAATATTGGGTTCGGTGATTGTTGAACAGCCTCAATCACATTTTTTAATCTTTGTTCAAATTCACCTTTTACGCCAGCACCAGCTTGTAGTAAGCCAAGATCAAGCATTAATATGCTAACTTTTTCAAGATTCTTAGGCACGTTGCCTTCTGCAATACGAAGCGCCAATCCTTCAACTAATGCCGTTTTACCTACGCCAGGTTCCCCCACTAAGATTGGGTTATTTTTGCGACGACGAGATAAAATATCGATCATTTGCCTTATTTCACTATCGCGACCAAATACAGGATCAATTTTACCTGTTTTCGCTTTTTCGGTAATATCTTCAGTAAATCGACTAAGCGCTGCTTGATAATGTTTTTGTTGCACAGCTTGTTGTTGGTTATTTTTAGTCTCAGCTGTTTGCGAATCCTGATTAGTATCAATTTTTGATTGGGATGTACTATCGATATCATTATTTGAATGATAGCTGTATTGATTTACTGGGTTTTCATCTGATATTTCATTTAATTGAGTACGCATTTTTTGTAATGACACAACGGATAAGCTAAGCAATTGCCATGCATCTTGTGCTTTTAAGCAATGAGGCATCTCTTGTAGCACTTGTAAAATATGTACTGAACGAATGACATCTTCTTGATCTTCAAGTGAAGCCTTTAACCATGCTGATTGTAATACTGCAATCAACGATGACGATAAACTAGGTTTTGTATTAATTGTGTGTGGTAAAATGTCTAAATAATTCAATAACCCTTGCCAGACTTTGTCCATATCTAGTTGGTAATGTCTTGCAATAAATGAAATATCACCTGCACCTTGTTCTAATAATTTTAATAGCCAATGTTCAAGTGTAATTTCTGGATGTGCTCTCGTTTGACATAATTCTGCCGCAGCTTCAAGTGCTCTTGCACAATACGGATTGAGTCGCCTTAATAAAACAGAAGGATCGGCAATCATTACTATTCCTTTCGTTATGTTATTGTTTATAAAAAAATGTTGATTCTGCCGTAATGACAGAATCAACAAAAACCACATTAGGCTCTACTTTCAACCCAGCTATCTGAGTGAATGATGTTGCCATCTTTATAAGTCCAAGTGATTTTTTCGTAACGTAATTCAATACGCTCTAAGTGATTGTATTGTTCTTTTGTTGGATCTTTAATGTTGTGCATTTCAGGTTTAATAGAAACAATTTTTACGTTATCCATTAATGTGTTGAAATATTCAATTTCCTGACCTGCATCATTAATTTTGTACCATTTGATTTCAACAGACTTTAAGTTTTGGCCTGTAGTTACAGCTTTGTAAAGATAAGGTGATGAAGCATCAACTTCTTTAACAAATTCAAGTGCTTTATGAACGCGAGTTCCGGTTAATTTACCTGTATTACCATCGGTTGGAATGTAGACTTTGTGATCAAATTCAACCACTTCAACACTACCTTCACGTCCTACTACAGTTACAGAACCTTTAATTTCTGCACCACCATCGTCTTTTAAAAACATATACGCTGGAACTGCCATTGTTTTTACTCCTTTTTTGATTATTATTAAACACTCTTAGTTTTCATTTGCCAAAATACAATTTGACATTTGAGGAACTAAGCTAATTTCTACTCGCCGGTTTTGTGCTCGACCTTCCAGAGTGTCGTTACTAACTAGCGGTTTTTTTGCTCCATACCCTTGTATTGCAAAACAGGTTTCAGGGATATCACTAGCTTTTATAATCCAGTTTCGTACTGCTGTTGCACGCTCAAGTGATAATTGAATATTTTTATTTTCATCACCAGTGGAGTCAGTATGCCCTGCAACTAAAATAAGCCATCCTGTTCCGTGGTTAGCATTTATTTGTTTTTTCATTTCAACTAACGCATTGACTAATATTTTGGTTGAATCTGATTTTAAGCTTGATTGGCCACTTTCAAATAATGCTAAACTATCTAGACGAATCACGGACGGTACTTCTTTCATGATAACTTTTTCTTCTTTAATAATAATTTTTTCTGGCTCTGGTGGTTTAGCAACATAATCACTCATAGAGACATTTAAAGGCTCAAGTAATTGTTGTCCATGATAAAGTCCCATACCTAAACGAACAGGTTCCCCCTGAGCTAAATATTGATTTAACATTGCTCTATCGTCTTTAAGTAACTCAAGTGCTTGTCGCTTTTCTTCATAACTGTCCATCGAAATTAAATGGTAATGTCGAATATCATTTTGTATTTGATCAGAAAGTTTAATATTGTTCCAAAAAGATGCGCCTAAGCATCCCATAATAAATATGGACGTGATTGTAATTAATCCACAGACCATCGTGGCAATAGGCGAAAATGGGTAAGCTATTGGCATAAATTTAATTAAGGAATCGGGCGGACTTACATTATCTTCAATTTTATGGTTATTTGGCAGTGGTAAAGTCGTGATGCTTTCCCATTGTTTTTGCATAATATTGTTATTTACAATAGATTGATTTATAGGATAAATCGCTATCCCCGTTGGCTTACATTTTGCTATAGGCTGTTTTGGATCAATTAATGTTGATAATACGATTTGTTCAATCCAAGATTGTGTTTCGTTTAGCAATGGTCTTAATCGTAATCGTCTTTCTCGTTCGCTTGAAGGCGTTTTAATATCATTAACCCAATTGTTTAGAGGCGATAAATAACGATCAAGCAGAAATAATTTGTGATCGACTAATTGAAACCAATAAACAGGTAATGGATTTTGTTCATCATAAATTAAATTATTTAGACCAATATGTGTCGATAAGTAAACAGGCAGTTGATATTTTGCAATGCGACATGTATCTGCCCATGATTGACGAAATGCCTGTAGTTTAGCAATGAATAACCCTTGTTTATCCTCAAGTTCAGGCGTTAAAGCAAGAAATATGCCTACTCGCCCTATCATATCTGGCCATTTTGAAATTAATGAATCATAAACGATAGGTAAATGAGAATATTCTTCAACATAAATCCATACCGCTTCGGATGAAACAACAATATTCGATTCTGCTATGGATAGATCTTCTGGGAAAAAGTCTTTTGCTGCACTACCAGTTACCAATAAGATAGGTAATCGATAACGTTGCCTTGCTGGTAATAAATCAAGCTTTTGGGTTAAAAAGTCAATATTTGTTGTTGATAAAGCAAGCATCCGCCGATAGCGTTGCATTCGCCATAGCAATCCACCTGCAATAACTAAAACTAAAATCGTACCAATAATTTTCCAACCGACTGTTATTGGTAAAAATACAAATAGTAACAATAAGCTTAATATAGCAGCATAAATAATTTGAATTCGTTTAGGGTAATCGCTCATAAATTCCCCTTTAACCTACAATTTTTTTAATCAACGTATCAAGTCGATAATCTAATAAAAAGTAAAGAACAATAACCAACAAAACGGATAACGCAGTACAAGATAACAGTATTGTTTTGCGTCCTAAATAACGATAAGTTTTGGTTTGTTCAACAATAGGATGAGCTTGTTCTGGCTCGTACTCTCGTACAGCTTCACGCAGGGCTAAAATCAAGTGTTCCCTTTCCATTTGAGGTTTATCTAGATAGCACCCTTGAAAGCCAAGCCCAAGCACTCTGTCAAAGCAACTTAATACTAATGGATCTTTTTTATCTGCTTTTAAGCGTCCGCGAATTTTTTCAAATAAATCATAACCAGCATTATGTGTATTAAAAAAGATGACTTGTAATGGTGCGCCTAACCACTCATCATAATCTTGTTTTTCGGGTTTATCACGATGGCGAAGTAATACTGTTTCATCTAATAATGCACATAGGGCATAACTTATATCATCAATCACACCTTGACTATATTGTGCCTTATATAACGTCTCACGAACGGTCGTCACTTGCTGTTTACAAAGTTCATATAATTTATGTCCTGATGGAATATCCGCTTTCGCTTTTAATTGGACAACAACTAATATTGAATCTCGTAATAATTCATCAATGACTATTGTTTGTGGTTCTATACTCATAATCTTGACCCTATGATCGCAAAACTGCGAAAAGTTCTAGTGAAATATCTGGCATTGCTCTTGGCACATAAAACTCACAACAGCGAGTTTGCAACATATTTTTTGCTGCACTATGCGATAGATCTAGTGCAAAATATTGATTTTCTAAACGCATAGGTATTGCCGCCGGAACATGGCTAAGCGCTTTTATTGGTATACCCGATAATGCTGAATGTATAATTTGCCTTACATCATCTGGTGCACCAGCTTTACATAATATTGGAAACTGAGACTGTAATTGATGTCCAGGCAGACTTGAACGTACAGAGAGATAAAAATCAGCATCTTCAACAAGACGAGAATCGTTTAAGCGACCTGTCCATAATGTATCTTTATTATGGACTAAATCAATTTTAATCACTCGAGATGGTAAGCTTTCTTCTAATAAATTACGCACTAATCCAAATAATGGTGGGAAAACTTCATTAAGGTTGGTGTGTTGATAAGCTGGAATTTTATCAACATCATTTACTAATGAAAACGTTAACAATGCACCTGTTAATGCCGTTAATGTTTGGTAAAGGTTTTCTGGGTGAATAGTTGGATTATCACGTAAAAATTTAAGTTGAGGCTCAAATGTGTTTAGTGCATTTAAAAGCCAAAACAGGGATACATCAGCTATTGCAAATTCAGCCATTTGTTCGTTACGTTCATGTCTCATGCCCATTAAACGTTGACGTTTAGCCTGTATTTGGATACATAATAGTTCTAACTCTTTTATTAATGTTCCACTTTGAGTAAATAAATTAATTAGTGGAGGAAGATATTCAAAATCAAGTACAAAACGACCATTTAGATCTCGCTTAAGGCATGCAATTGGGCATGTTAAATAATCACTATGATCTTCAAAATCAAATAAAAAAGTTAACGCATAACGCTCAACAGCGATTGTTTCAGCATTTTGTCCAAATAGATCTATCACTTCTACCCATTCTTGTCGATAGCGAAGTGGTCTTTCAAGTTGTTGATTGTCTTGTAGACAGTTACCCCCATTAGCTTGTAGCAATGGTATTCCAATAAATACAATGACTTCTTCACGCTCAGGTGGAACATCCGTATTTAGTGTTCTAGCTTCGGGTAATTTATCAGCAGCATCAGTATTAATCAGCACTCCATCACGAAAGCGAATACTAATAGATTCTGCCTGCAAGCGATCGATTGTCAGTGCTTGCGTATCTATGACTAATTTTTCAATACCCCATGGGTTAGCTACTGCCATAGCTGCTAACTTTTGAGAGGAAAACTGTTGCCATAACGCCTGTTGCTGAAATTGTTGAGGTGTCAAAAAGACACCTTCATTCCATAAAGGACGAAAAATTTTCATGAATCCTACCACCCAGATTGTTTGATATTAAGCTTTAGCTTTTGGCATTTGTGATACCATCGATAAATTAATATCCATTCCTTCAACTTGGAAATGTGGGATTAAAAATGTTTTAACACGGAAGAATCCTGGGTTATCCTCAATATCTTCAACAATAACTTTTGCTTCTCGTAATGGATGAGATGCTTGAACTTCGTCACTAGGATCGGTCATTTCAGTCACAAGGTTACTAATCCATTTATTTAACTCAAGTTCAAGAACTCGACGATCTTTTGTTGTTCCAATATTTTCTCGCTGAATCACTTTTAAATAATGAGCAATACGTGATAATAAGAAAATATATGGTAAGCGTGCATTAATACGGCTATTTGCTGTTGCTTCTTTTGTATCATATAGCGCTGGTTTTTGTGCCGAATTTGCAGAGAAGAAACAAGCATAATCTCTATTTTTATAGAAAGAGAGCGGTATAAAACCTAAATTAGCAAATTCAAATTCACGTGTTTCTGGGATAAGAACTTCAGTTGGGATCTTAACTTGGTTTCCTGTACCTAAATCGTAAAGATGGATAGGTAAATCTTCGACAAGTCCTCCAGCTTGTGGACCTCGAATTTGTACACACCAACCATTACGAATAAAACTTTGTACCATGTTAGCAGCAAAAGCATACGAAGCGTTAGCCCATAAATAACGACTATGTTCAATGCCTTTAACATCTTCAATATAGTTAAAACTACGGACAGGTACTGTATCAGGACCATAAGGTAAACGAGCTAATACTCTTGGTAATGTTAAGCCAACATAACGTGAATCATCCGTTTCGCGGAAACTGTTCCATTTTGTATATTCAGCTCGATCAAAATAATTTGCAATGTCTTTAATTGCAGCAACTTCTTCCATGGTTTCTTTACCAAAGAATTTTGGACCGACAGAACCAACAAATGGCATATGTGCCGCAGCTGCAACTTTTGAAATATTACGTAATAAAGCAATATCTTGTGGACCTCGATCAAACTCATAATTCGAGATAGTTACACCTATAGGTTCTCCACCTGGTGTATCATATTCTTGAATATAAGTATGACGATAAAACCCTGTTTGTATGATTTCTGGGGCATCTTCAAAATCTTGGCGAAGATCTTCTTTTGAAGCATCTAATAATTCAATTTTTACGTTGCGTCGGAAATCAGTACGATCCACTAAAAATTTTAAACCACGCCATGTCGCTTCAATTTCTTGGAACGTTTCGTTATGCATAATTGCATCTAATTGTCGGCTCAGTTTTTGGTCGATTTGGCTAATATGGTAATCTAATAAATGTTTGTCTAGTTTTTCAACTTTTTGAGATGAGCCTTGAATCAATTTGAGTAAAATATCAACAGCCATCGTGACACGTTCATCTTGTGAGGACTCAAATAATACATCATTATCTTCGTATTTATCGATCTCACCAGCTTTTTGGATTGGATTTAAATTTATTTTATTAAATAAAGATTGGTAAACACTACCATTATCTTCTAAAACGGTTTGGTTAACACTTTTTTGTTCTGTTTTTTCGTTCATTGCTTTTTTCCTTATTGTTCATCAATAACGATATAATTTATTTCGAAAGTAACTAGATAATTTATTAAAAACATTTATTTTGTGTTTTTAGATACAATTGATTCTAATTCTGCACGAAGCTCATCAGATAATTGTTCATCTTTAACAATTTTCTCTAGTTCGTAACGAAATGTAGCGTTGTCTAGTAAGTTAGATTTCAAATCTCTTAATAAATTACGCATAGCAAGCAAAGAACGAAGCTGAGGAATGTTTCTTGCAACTTGTTCAGGTTTAAAATCATTCATTGATTCAAAAGCAAGTTCTACACTAATATCGCTACCATCATCTGCAAGAGTATTTGGTACATTAATTTTGGCAGAAGGTCTAAATTCTTTTAATACTGCATCAAAATTATTTTTATTAATGGATACTTTCTCTTTTTCTGAAAGTGGACGTTTGTCTTTACCACGACCATAATCACCAATAGATAAAATTTTTAAAGGTAACTCAACTTTCTTTTGAGCCCCACCAGTATGAAGATCT